>JBDLRR010000319.1:0-15689 GCA_039799985.1 Pseudomonadota bacterium
ATGCTCATGACAAGTCCCATGATGACAAACGGGATGGCAACCCCACGATGAAATGAACCACCTTCCACCAGCATCCAAACTGCAAAAACAAGACACAGCAATCCAATTGGAAGAATAAAGACGAGTGCTTCAATCTTTTCGCCTTGAAAATATGATTCAAGAATTTGGGTCAAAGCTGAATTCATCACTACTTTCCTTATTAAATTCCAACGAGTTTGCGGCTGGACAGGTAGAGTTTCTCTGCCAGGTCGTCGTCATGTGCATGCGGATTTGGAGAATGCAGTGGCCAGCCTCCTTTTGCCGCTTTTTTTTCTCTGTAGAAACCCTTTTGGCTGAAAAAGGCACCATTGTGTTGTGTCACTTCTGGCGCAAGGAGTGCGTATAAAGTGGTTTGGGCGCCTTCCCAGGGTTCAATCATCCCTGCCATTCTCAAAAGTGGATAAAGCGCAATGTTCTGCACCCAAATTGGCATCCAATGGCGTGCGAGATTGGTTCGAACCCATCCAGGATGAACACTCACGGAGCAAATGCCTTTGCCATTGAGCTGTTTTGCCAGATACTTCGCATGCAACACATTTGCTAGCTTGGATTGAGCATAAGCTTCCCAACCATCATACTTTCTTTTCTCAAAGTTGAGATCGGCCAGATCAATTCGTCCTTCTCGTCCTTGTGCCTTGTCATGAAAGCAGCTTGAGAGATTTACAATCCTGGCAGGAGCGCTTTTCTGCAGGACAGGAAGCAAAAGCTCAGTGAGAAGAAAATGTCCAAGATGGTTTGTGCCAAATTGAGTTTCAAATCCATCTTTCGTTCGACCAAAGGGTGTAAACATCACGCCTGCGTTGTTGACCAAACCTTGCAACTGTTGATGTTTCGCAGAAAAATCCTGCGCAAATTTTCGAACTGAATCCAGATGCGCCAAATCGAGTTCGGCAACATCGATACGTCGCCCGGGGTTCTTCTGATTGATTTCGGAACTGACTCGCTCTCCTTCCTCTGTGCGACGGCAGGCAATCACGACATGTGCGTTCTGCCGAGCCAGCTGCTCGACCGTTGCCCGCCCAATGCCAGAACTTCCACCCGTGACGATGTAGGTTTTGCCCGCGAGGTCCTGAGTGAAAAGTGCAGGTGGACATAGAAGTGTTTTAGCCATTGAACAGCCCTTCTTTTGAAAAAGTTTGCGGTAAATCGGGAGAGATAAGATTGATTTTAAAATTAAGTGACCACTGGTCACTTGTCAAGAAGGCGCCAATCGCTTAACTCTGGAGACACGAATCACAAATCCAGTGGACCTATGAAAAGCAGTTTCGAAAGAGCCAGACAACCCGACGAGAAGGCACTCCGACGTGAACACCTTCTCCAAACTGCACGTATGCTTCTAACCAATGGAGCAGAAATCAGTTCATTGAGCCTGAACGAAATTGCACGCCAAGCATCCATGGCAAAAGCAAACACTTATCGTTATTTCGAAACCCGGGAGGCGCTCTTACTCGCCTTGTTGTGGGAAGAATGGCAGCAATGGTTCAAAGATTTTTCCAACGAGCCGCCTACAATAAACGACCTTGATAATTTCGTGCGACAATTTGCAGCTTCAATAGCTCAGAGACGTTTACTTTGTGGACTCACCTCAATTCTGGCCTCTGTTCTTGAGAAGAACCTGAGTGAAGAAAGTGTGCGTGAGTTTAAAACTGGATCATTGAAGTTTTTTGAAAACATTGCTGAATACTTTTTCAAATGCTGCCCTGAGTTAAACAAAACAGCACACATGCTGCTCCTTCACGATACTGTCGCGCTCATTACTGGACTCTATCCGCTGACATATCCGTCACCAACAGTTGCACGGGTGCTCCATGATCCCGAACTCAAATTCTTCAAGCGAAATTTTAATGAGGAACTCGAGAGACTGCTACTCGCAGGAGCCAAAGACTTGAGCAATGCAGCAAAGCCTTCACATCGCACCTTTTAACGCGTCCTCGATTAGACTTTTCAAAGCTTCATAACTCAAATCTTCCAGCCGCTTTCCATTGACAAAAAATGTGGGAGTTCCGGAAACACCCAGGGCAATGCCATCTTGTTTGTCCCGCTCGATCTTTTGAATCACAAGTATGTTCGAAAAATCAGCCGAAAATTTTTCCATGTTCAAGCCAATTTCATTTGCATATTTGAACATGAGCTCCTTTTGAGGTTCTTGCTGATGACTCCACTCTGGTTGCTTTGCAAACAGGAGCTCCTGCATCTCCCAGTACTTTCCTTGTTGACCGGCTGCCTCGGTTGCAGAGGCGGCTACAAGTGAATTGGAATGAAATGGCATGTACCTCACTACGAATCTGATCTTGCCTTCAAAATCTTTCAGTATCTTCTTTACAGTCGGAAAGAACGCACGACACGACTCACATTCGGGATCAAGAAATTCAACCAAGGTCACAGCTGCCTTTTCGGGCCCAAGGCTCGGACTGTCGGCCCGAACAAGGCGCTCGGCATTTTCGGGGTTTGCCGGTTCCGCAGGTTGGCCAGGTTGAGTAGTTTTTTCTGCGGCGACCTGCTGATTTTGATAGATTTTCGCAAAACCGAAGAAGGCCAGAGCCACAACAACCAAGCCCAGCAGAAGAAGTTTGACCTCATTTTTCATTGCTTGAAACTCCTGTTAGTTTGTCGTTCCTGCACAAAAGAAGTAAACCGGTAATGAGAGAGAAAGCCACCAAAGACATCAACGGAATGGTGATAAAACCGAGCCACTCAATCTGCCTGGATGTGCACGACACTCCCGATGTACAGGGCTTGATGCTCTCTGGAATGATTTTGTAGTAGAGCAGATTGTGGTAGGCGGAAATAGCCAATCCGACGAGACTCAGTGGCAGGGCGTATATTCTGGCTTTCGAATCTTTGAGAACAATCCCGACACCAAGAATAATAATCAGCGGATACATGGCTATGCGTTGATACCAACAAAGAACACACGGAGGCAGCTTCATGACCTCACTGAAGAACAAGCTTCCGGCAGTCGCAATCAATGCAACAAACCACCCAGCCTGAAGAAGATAAGCGCTCAGATCGTTCATCTTGTATTCTGTTTTTCTTCTGTCGTCTTTTGTAATGCGCGCCATGACACAGTCAATTGTTGTTAAAGCAGACCAACTTATTGAGTACCAACAATTTCACGTCTATCAATAATGTCAAGCATTCTTCGGCTTTTCCGAAGACTTGCAGACACGGTCCTGCTTGACATTCCGGACGTGGTAAGAAATTTTTGAATGTTGTTTTGGATTGTGAAATCGGACCATGTGTCCAATCGGGTACACTCTCGGCTGTATTTCACATCGTGTATTTCTAAGCATAGAATGAAATTTCTGCAAAAAAGGCGTACTTTTTATGTTGAACTGTTTGAAAAGGAACAGATCCTTTTTTCTAATTTTGGCAATCATGTTTCTCGGCATCGAGGCATTTGGCCATGGCATTTCTGAAGCTGACAAGGAAAGAATGCTGTCAGGTGGAAATTTCAGATACGTGGTCCTTGGAGCATCGCACATGCTCACTGGTTACGACCATCTCCTTTTCCTTTTCGGCGTGGTCTTTTTTCTCAGAACCTTCAGAGATATCGCAAAATTCGTGAGTGTCTTTACTCTGGGTCACTGCATCACGCTTATTTTTGCAACTTTTTATAAAATCACGATGAACTACTATTTGATCGACGCCGTGATCGCCATCAGCGTTATATACAAGGGATTCGACAACAATGGCGGATTCCAAAAACACATCGGTATCAAGTCTCCGAGTCTGATTTGGATGGTGTTTGTTTTCGGACTTGTTCATGGCTTCGGATTGTCCACTCGCCTTCAGCAATTGCCACTTGGTGATGACAACACTGGAATGCTGACTCGTATTCTATGCTTCAATATTGGCGTTGAAATTGGCCAAATTGCCGCTTTGGCTTTGATGGTGGCGGTGCTTGAACTCTGGCGGAAAAAGGCTTCTTTTGACAAATTCAGCACCTTGGCCAATCAGGGAATTATTGCCGTGGGTATTTTTCTGTTTTTTATGCAGGCACACGGCTACTGGCACGATTCACACCCAAACGATTTTGCATTTCCGACTGAAAACCATAAGCACATTCACGAAGACATGGAATTGGAACAACTCGATAAGGAGTCAGGTCGTGAGAATCTCTAAGTTCTTCATCTCTTTTGCTGGTGCAGCTCTTTTGTCACTGGTGTCAGGACACGCTGACGTTTTTTCACAACAAGCCCACGCAGGCGCTGATGCAGCCTGCCATTTTCACGGCAAGAAGACTGCCGAAGAAAAAACGGTGCTCGACTGCGCGGCAAAGCGGAAAGAAACTCTTATAAAAAAGGGGAAAATCGAAGGCTCCTGGAAAGATATTCCGCATGAAAAAATCGTTCAGGTAGATGGAAAGAAGGGCAAGGAATGGCTGGTCACCTTCAAAGATCCTGTCGCAAAGGACAAGTCGAAGGAAACGCTCTACATGTACTTTACTCTGATTGGGAACTTCATTGCCGCGAACTTTTCCGGCAATTGAGTCCGGGCCGTTTGAGGTTGCAATCGACCCGCGAGTTGTTGTTTCGGCGCTAAAGTTCTGGTCAAGATGAACCGAAAACTCGTCAGGAAAACGGTTAGTCCCCTTGATTGGCGCTGAAAACTCTGGAGATTCTCGATGAAAACACCAATCCTCGTGGGCCTCCTCGTTTTAGCTGGATGTCGCCCCAAAGGGAGCGATTCAAATGCCGATGTGCAGGCCGTCAATCGCTATCAGTCGAACGGTGAATTTGTCATCCAGGCACAAAAGCCTGACGACATAACCATAAAAGATCTCTCCTCTTTTGGAGTTATGGGAGGCCCATCGGTTTCATTCAGGCTCGCCAACGGCAAAGAGGGCTCTTTGACAATATTCAGAAATCCTGGAGTGTCGCTGATCAGCGTACGGCAGGCATTGGCCGATGGCGCACTTGCCGCTTTAACGGGTCAAGCAATTCGCGACATTTTTGTAATACCGAAGGTCAATGGCAGAACCCACCCCGACGTCGCGCTGGCAAAATCTGAAGGCTGGAGGATAGACCAAATCCGAACAAGCCTTAACAGTGTGGCGGTGGTGCAAGGTGTCAAGATTTACTGCCCATGGAAAATCATTTTCAAAAAGAAGGACGGTTCTGCAAAAACTGTGGAACTTCCGAGTCAGACAAGTTGCCAGACTGTGCTGAACGAGCTTGGCGCAAATGTGATGATCAAGTAGCCCAATGGGGAAGTTTCTGCACCAGCCTTAGGATTGAATTGGGATTCAAACTGGAACCAGACTGCTCAAGGCAATGAGTGGGCTTTGAAGAAACTCCAGATTTCCTTGGTGGCATTGATTTTTGTGCTGGTGGGACCCACCAACCAGGCGGGTTGAGCTTCACCACCCGGCCACGTGTGACCACCACCCTCGACTTTATAAAACAACACTTCGGAGGAGTCTTTGCAGCGATCATGTCGATTCACAAAAACTCGAGTCCCGTCTTGACGACCGTTGTCGGGCACCACTTCCTCCTTGAATGCAGTGCAACTGTTCTTTTGTTTCCAAAACTCAACAAGCTCTGGCACAGAAAGAATATTTCCGCCTGCCCCGCGTTTCATTTCGCCCCCCGCCCACGGTACGAATTTGTCTTCCGGACTGTGGATGAGCATCATGGCTGCGGGTCGTGAGGGATCGCATTTGGGCTTCAGCGCGGTTCCCATCGAACCTGCTACTGAGGAAAATGCGGCTATCAGATGCGTACTTTCACAAGCCAGACGTTGGACCATGAATCCACCATTCGAGATTCCGGTCACATACACACGCCGGGCATCCACATTCCTGACGGCTTTAATGTTCTCAATAAGGCTCGTGACAAACCCAACGTCATCTACATCAGGGTTCGCAGTGCCACGCCCATCATTCCAGTTGCCCTCGATACCGTTTGGATAGGCCACCAAAAAACCCTGTTCGTCTGCGAGGCGATGGAACAGTGTCGTTCTTGCAAAGATAACGTTGGATGTTCTGCCGCCGTGAAAACCAATGACCAAGGGCAACTCAGTCGTCGAGTTGTATTTCGTGGGAGTATAAAGAAGATAATCACGAGTCTTGTGCTGATGCGTAAGCTGTCTTGCCTCAAAATTGGGCCCCAGTGACGAAACGTCGGCCCTGCGACCGATGCCTCCGCTCCTATGAGCACAGCTGAAAAGCAGGATCCCGGGCATCAAAAAAGAAATCTTGCCGCACATTCGCATTTGAACCTCAACTCAAAAAAAAGGCCCTGGAAACAGTTTCCAGGACCTTCTTTTCTGTTTCAAGTGCAACGGATTACTTCTTGGCAACCAACTTCAACGTGAGTTCAAACTCATCGCTGATGATCTTGTCGGCTGTCAGCTCTTTGAAAAAGTTTCCAGAACCGTACTTGAGGCCCCACTTGGTGCGGTCGAGTTTGATTGTAGCCTCTCCTGTTGCAAGACCTTTCTCAACAGAAACCTTGGCAGGGAAGGAAATGGATTGGGTCTTGCCAATCATGGTGAAATCGCCATTGATCGTCAATTCGTTCTTGTTTTTCGCATCAGCCTTCACGCTGGTGATTTTGAATGTCGCAGTTGGATACTTGGAAACATCAAAAAAGTCCGCACTTGCCAGATGCCCCACGAGCTTCTTCTGGTAGTCGGGGCTTGATTTGAGGTCTTCGTTGCTGATCGTGCTCATATCAATGACGACTTTTCCGCCGGTCAGCTGGTTTTTCGCATCAAATGCGACTGCGCCTTCTTTAACAGAAATGTTTCCATTGTGGCTGCTGCCCATCTTCTTGGTGCCTTTCCAACCCACCGTGCTGGCAGACGCGTCCAGTTTCCAGTCGGTCGCAGCGAACGCGTGAGCAGAGAACAACAGCGAAGATGCAAGCAAGAACGAAGTCTTCAACATAAAAACCTCCAGAATGTTTCACACGAGTTGAACCACAATTATCCATGTTCAAAAGGTTTGAACAAGTCAATTCGGGATATTTGACAAAATAAATTTAAGTAGCTCCGCACGTTGCGCATTTCGCATGCAGGTCGCAATATCTGCCGGCGGCTACGATACTTGAACCAGACGAAGGAAAACCAATCATGACTCTCCTCTTTGAACCCGCAATGCTTGCAAATCTGAAATTGAAAAACCATGTCGTCATGTGTCCCCTCACCCGCTGCCGGGCCCTGGCGAACACGCCAAACGTATTAATGGCAAAATACTATGAGCAGCGCTCATCAGCAGGACTCATTGTAACAGAGGGCACATCGCCGTCGCCCAATGGACTCGGATATGCCCGCATTCCTGGACTCTTCAATCATTCACACGTTGATGGTTGGAAACTCACCACACAAGCTGTCCACAAACACGGCAGCAAGATTTTTGTTCAGCTCATGCATTGTGGCCGCATTGGGCATCCTTCGAATCTTCCAGATGGCGCGAAGATCATGGCGCCATCCGCAATAGCTGCTCCCGGCACAATGTGGACTGATGCACAAGGTCCTCAGGAATTTCCAACTCCAAAAGAGATGTCCGAGAATGATATCAAAATTGTGATTGGCGAATACGCACACTCGTGCAAACTGGCTGTTGAAGCAGGGTTTGACGGAGTTGAATTGCACGGAGCCAATGGCTACCTGATTGATCAATTCCTGAACACAGCATCCAATCATCGAAGTGATGCATGGGGCGGCTCGGTGAAGCACCGGGCTCGCTTCGCACTCGAGGTTGTCAAAGCTGCTGTGGCCGCAATTGGACATTCGAAAGTTGGCATTCGACTTTCGCCTTATGGCGTCTTTAATGGCATGTCGCCGGACGCCAATATGAACGAACTCTTTCTTTACCTTGCCCGCGAGCTCAGCGAGCTGCGCATCGCATACATCCATCTTGTCGACCATAGTTCAATGGGCGCACCAAAGATGAGTGATCAACTCAAGGCCGACCTCAGGAAAAACTTCCGCGGAAGCATGATCCTATCTGGCGGCTACGACAGCACACGAGCCGAAGCAGACCTGCAGTCGAAAGCCGGAGACCTGATTGCATTTGGGCGCGCCTTTATTTCGAATCCGAATCTTGTGGAAAAACTCAAATCCGGAGTGGAACTGCAAGCCGCAGATCCTGAGTCGTTCTATACGGCAGATGAAAAAGGCTACACCGACTACATTTGAAATATGACGTATTTGCCGTCGACGAAAAACGTCGACGACACAAAAGCTCAAGCGGGCTTAACGGGCATGCGTCTTGTGATTGGAGTTTTTTGCAGCCGAACGCGGTTTGGAATTTTGACTTGATGGTCTCGCCTGAGAATTCCTTCCGAAACGCCCACCGCCGGAATTCATTGGAGGCGGTTTCTGAGTTGAATTTTCGGCAGCGTCTGAATGGAACGGATTTTCGCGATCCACCCGAATCGACTTTTTGATGACCTTCTCGATTTGCTTCAAATACAAAATCTCTTCCGCTTCACAAAACGAAATAGCAACGCCGGAAGTCCCTGCCCGGGCCGTGCGGCCGATGCGGTGCACATAGGTCTCGGGCTCATTTGGCAGCTCGTAGTTGATGACGTGCGAAATGTCGTCAACATCGATTCCACGCGCTGCGATATCTGTGGCAATCAGGGCACGCAAATAACCCGCCTTGAAGTCGTTCAAGGCCTTCTGACGAGCAGACTGCGACTTGTTGCCATGGATGGCTCGAGAGTCAACTCCAACCTGATCCAGAAATTCTGCAACCTTGTTGGCGCCGTGCTTTGTACGAGTGAAAATAATCACCCGTTTGAACTCCTTGGAAACAAACAAATGTACCAGAAGCTCGCGCTTCTTTGCTTTGTCAACGAACATGACGCTCTGATTGATGAGCTCTGCGGTGGATGAAGGAGGAGTGACAGCAACCTTGACCGGATTGACAAGAATGGAATTGACCAACCTGTCTGTCTCGGGAGCCATACTCGCTGAAAACAGAAGGTTGTGCCTCTGCTTGGGAAGAACCGCGAGTATTTTTTTAATGTCGTGAATAAAGCCCATGTCGAGCATGCGGTCTGCTTCATCCAGAACAAAGGAATCCACAGCAGCCAAGCTCACATGCCCTTGTGTCAGAAGATCCAAAAGACGACCGGGTGTCGCCACCAAAACATCGGCTCCGCCGCTCAGCGTTTGAACCTGAGGGTTCTGGCTAACGCCACCAAAAGCCAATGCCAATTTGAGTTTGAGGTTAGCACCGTAGGTTTGAAAGCTTTCATGAACCTGAATCGCAAGCTCACGCGTTGGAGCCAGCACCAGAATCCGCACATGCCGAGGTGCCATACGCTTTGGATTTTGAACAATCTTCTGCAACAACGGCAGAGAGAAGGCAGCGGTTTTTCCAGTTCCTGTCTGGGCGATTCCGAGAAGATCCTTGCCCTCAAGAAGATGAGGAATGACTTTCAATTGGATGGGCGTGGGATGAGTGTATCCACTGCGCGAAACCGATTTCAAAAGGGGTTCGATAAGTTTCAGGTCTGCAAACGTTTGTGTTGTATTCAAGAAAAGTCCTTTTTTGCCTTTGCCCAGTCTATTTCGAGAGCCTTGAGTAGGGCATTTCTCACCCTAGCTCTTTCTTGCTTTAAAAACCACGCGCCCGCGGAGCCGACAATTCTCCTGCAACGGTGGCCTTCACCATCATGTTCTTTATCTTTCGTCCGCCAAGCTTGTGCAAAACATTGCCAGCAAGTGGCTTTGAAATCTCGACGTGCGTGAAATGGTCAAAAATAAAAATTCCGCCAACATCCTCTTTTTTCAAACCCAAATCTTGAGTCAGTGCTCCCAGGAAGTCACCTGGTCGAAGTTTGCTCGACTTGCCACGGTTGACGTGGATTTTCACAAATTCTTGTGCACCAAGTGTTTGAGGGACAGGCATTGCCACAGTTGTCAGCTGCAGGTCGGAAAGATCAACGTCGGTGTCCTTGAGAAGGTCACTAAGGAAATCTTTTGATTGTTGTGTGCACAAACTGATGGTTCGACCACTTTTTCCAGCCCGGCCGGAACGCCCGGAACGGTGCAGATATTCCTGCTGAGTCGAGGGAATCTCGAAATGAATCACAACTGACAAATCTGAAACGTCGATACCGCGCGCTGCAACATTGGTTGCCACGAGGTACTTTACGCCGCCTGCCTTGAACATCCGCATCATCGTCGCACGTTCAATCTGACCCAGTTCGCCCGAAAGACCGGCGGTCTGTATGCCATGCTGCTTCAAACTGTCGACCACTGTTTGGACGGAATTTCTCGTCTGACAGAAAATTATCCCAGTGTCTGTTTCAGGAGAGATTTGCTTCAGGAGTTGCGCGAGTGCTGCTTGTCTGTCGGAGCCTTTTGGCAACACGACGACTTGGTGAGTGATGCGCGAAGCTTCAAACCCGTTTGCTTCATCCTTCAGCTCAAAAGTGGAGCGCACGTCAATGCGCCGTCCACGATGAACCAGTCGATTCTGCAATCTGCTTTGACCCTCTGATTCGGTTGCCGAAAAAAGTGCTGCTTGAATGCGGCCTGGCAAATGGTCACAAATCATCTTGACCTGCGCCTCGAAACCCATTCCGACCATCAAGTCAGCTTCATCAAGAACAATCGATTTCAATCCTGAAGTCTTCAACACCTCTTGTTCAATAAGCTCAAGGGCGCGTCCGGGCGTTGCGACGACGACGGCAGGATTTTTGAGAATCTCGGTCTTCTGGGTTTCTGCTTTATGGCCTCCAAAAACCGTTCGAACATGCAGAGTGCGTTCGTTCCCCTCTGCCAAAACCGCAGCCACCTGATTGGCAACCTGCGCAATTTGAGCACCCAATTCTCGAGTGGGAGCCAGAATCAGCAATTGAATTTGGGAAAGGGTCGGGTCGAGCCGCTCCATGAGTGGAACGAGAAATGCGAGGGTCTTGCCGGAACCTGTGGGTGACAATGCGAGCACAGAATCACCCTGTGCCAGAACTGGAATCGCTTCCTTTTGAATTTCTGTGCAAATGGAAAATCCCATCTTGGCCAAAACCGGATGTAATTGCTTTTCGCTGGAAATTTCGCTCGTCATATTGGTACCCAAGGCCCTATTGCCTGAGACTGACGTAGAGAGAACTGAACAGAAAAGATAGACCTATTTCAGAGCTGAACCAAAGGCAGGCATAACCGCCTGAAATTACAATTTATTAATAACCAGAAAGTGCTCAATTCCGGAACGCCCTTGGGGCAAAGATGTGAACTTCAGAACTGACGCCCTTGAGCTCATGAGCACCCATATCATCAACTTCATCTTGGCACTCGGCTGTCACGATCAAGGACTTGCTGAGCAACAATGAACGGTCAAGACGTCCGCAAAGCCCCTGAATTCGGCTGCAGACGTTGACGGCTGGTCCAATGACCGTGAAATCGAGCCTGTCGTTTGACCCGATGTTGCCATACATGACTTCGCCAAAATGAATTGCCATTCCAAATTCGATGCTTTCTTTCCCTGCTGCCTTTCGCTGGGGATTCAGTTCATTTGCATTCAGAAAAATTCGTTGAGCCGAGGCAAGCGCTGCCCGCGAAGCATCTTTCTCGTGTCCAGGACTCGCCCGAAAGATTGCAAGGACAGCGTCACCGATAAATTTCAAAACCTCTCCACCGTGCGCGTGAATCGAATCCACGACACACTCAAAAAAAGCATTCAAAAGCTCAAGAAGTTCTTGTCGCGGAAGGCGATCGGAAAGCGTAGTGAAACTTCTCAAATCTGCGAAGCAAATTGCAGCCGGAATGGTTTCACCATCTCCGCGCCTGATAGCACCCGCGAGAATTCGCTGACCTGCATTGGGTCCGACGTAAACATCCAGCAAAGTCGAAGCTATCCGTTCTGAAAGATGTGAGTCGATCAGCGGAGCAACAAGCGCCTGCGAGGCAAGAAAACGGCTCAGCATCTCGTCGGTGAAGCCACCGGGAAGATGCGTGCTGATTGAAACGGCTCCGGGAATGCGTTGCGGGTTTGAAAACTTTTGGCTGGCAATGAGATAATCACTAAATCCTTCTGCATCGAGATCCCACAAAACTCCAAAATCACGGGGCGTGTTTGGATCAGCCAACCTGCGCCGAATCACATCGTGTGTGCCCTGATGTATCGGAAAAAAAGGACTCCGATAGTATTGCTCTGTATAATTCCATCCCACCGCACGCTCTGCGATTTCGCGCCTGTCGGAGCGCCAAACAAAATGTAAAGCTCGGACCTGCGGATGGAGTGTTGCAAACACCACCACAAGATAATCCAGCATTACACCGTCGGTTCGAAGAGCCTCAGCAAATGAAGCAATCAGCTGGCGAATATCCCGAATGAAACGACCTTCCCCAAGGACCAACGCGGCTACTGCGCCTGGATAAACAGTCCCTGCGGGGGGGCGGGCGAAGTCTTGGATTGGCGCAGTCATAAACATCCTCGTCTGTCATACAAGGATGAATAAACTCACCCCATGCAAGACAGGATGTTACTTCAACTCGACAGCAGGACTCAACGCAGGCAGAGGGAATGATGCCAACAGGCGGAGCTCGGAGTCGAAATAATCAACCCGCAATTCACCCGCAGAGCTCAGACTCAAATATGCAAAACCAAGTGTTGATTTTGCGAACTCGGTTTCCTTGATTTGCGAAACCGGGCGAAGCTTGGCAGCTGCGCCACTCACGATTTGCGGCAGGCCACAGTTCAAGCGCAGAAATTGCAAATCGTGATCGTGCCCGGAAATGTACGCACTCGCCTTGCCACAGAGCTGCGGAGCAATCTTCTTGAGCATGTATGAGTTGTTTCCATGTTCTCCGCCCGAGAGAATCGGAAAATGCCCAAACACAATGCGGTGCCTGGGCTGACTTGCTGCGAGTGTGTTTTCCAACCACTTCCTCTGTTCTACATCTCGGGCAAGAGGAACAGTGTCCAGAGCAACAAACTCAATGCCTTTTTCGACGAAATTGTAATAGCGACCCGGCATTCTCCAGAAGAGAGATTTTGTGCTGTACTCCACTTGTGCTCTGATATCGCCTCGATTCCAAAACGTGCCGTAATCATGGTTTCCCAAAATCACGTAAAGCGGCATCACCAACGGGGCGTAGGGAATTTCAAATGCCCGAATGAACTTCTCGTCGTCGACACCACGAACTCCGGTCGGGTAGAAGTTGTCTCCCAATACAAGCCCGAAATCGCAGCGGTTGAGGTCGCAGAACTGGCGCATCGAACGGGCCACAAGCATCTGCCCTTCCTGGCCCGTTCCCTGGTCACCGAAAACAAGAATTCCGAGATCCTGACTTTGAGTTTCGACCCCTGAAAGATCTCCCCGCGCCGAAACAAAACCACTGCCGAACGAAAAAACAACGCAGGCGATATTCGTGAACTTACGAAAATTCATATAATTTTTCCCGAATCGATGATGTGCCAAGCTAGGTAGACGAAAATCACGCAAGACCGCAAGGCTTAAAAGAGCTAGGCGAAAATTGACCCCAAAAAGCGGCAAAAACCAAGGTGTCTGGACAAAAAAGACCAACGATTACAGCATAGAAGACAAACACTTTCAGCTCACACACACCTATTCCGAAGAGCTCTATGGACGGCCGCGACCGGAGGACACCTGAGCAATGACAAACATCACCTTTGGCAGATTGATACAAATTATTGCCTGCACCAGCATGTTGGCATCGTGCTCCGACAGCAACTACGTCAGCGAGACCCAAGTGCCAGTCAACAAAACAAGTGCGAAAACATCTGCAGACGTAAACAGTCTGCCGGCAAAAACAGAAATATCTGGAACCTATCAGCAGGTCACAACCCCGCCAACAGCCGCTCCGAAGCAGGACCAGGCGCTCGACATCTGTCTAAAGTCATTCAATTCCCAGGATCTTTCAGGCTCGGTGATTGCAGCGACGCGCTATGAAAATGTCTCGCTGGGCAACAACAACAACGCAGTCGTCTTCTCAGATTCAACCGTCACGTCAGGCCCTGCGCTGATCAGAGTAACGATTGAGTCCAAAACAGCAAATCAAGGCATCCTTGAACTGAACAATCCCTTTGGATTTTACTGCATCAACTATACGGGCCACGTAATGAACAACTTCACGATCAAGGCAGCCTGCAAAGCGAAATTTATGATTCTGGATGCTCAATACAACAAGGCAAACAATTTCATCACTGAGCAAACTTGCCCCTAAGCGGGATTCGCTCCATTCACAAGTTTACACTGCCCTTGTCGTTTTTAATCGTGCTGCCTTCTTGCAGGTTGCCCGAAAGAACCTGAACCCTCAGCGTTCGAATCGATTTGAAGTACTCACCAACCGCAAAACTCAACTTGCTTCCGGTCAGGGGCTTTGAACAGTCGAACTTGAAGACAGCGTGCACTTCACCATGACTTCCTTTTTTACTTTTCTTTTTTCCAGAAGAGGAAGGCGTTCCGGTGTCGTTGGAATCGACCACAAATGGCTTGACATCAGCTCTTGCTGCTTTGCAATTCAGTTCGACGGCCGGAAGAAACATTTTATCGCCGTTGGTCTTCAGCTTGTCGACGCCCACATCACGCTTCTTGATATCCGCAGGGCTTTTTGCCTCATGCTCGAAACCATAAATCCCATCAGCAGGAGCTTCAAACTGAATGGTCAATGAGTTGCCCTCTGCGACAATGTTCACAGACGCCACTCCATGCTCATGTGCCTTGCCCCCAGCCAGAGCGGACGTGTTGAAGGCCAAAAAAAGAAAAACAAACAATACTGTTATAAAACTTCTGCAACGCAAATTTTCTCGATTCATTGTCAAATTTCCTCTCTCGCAAGCCATGATTAACATCATCAAATATCTGACTCAAAGGTTAGGAATTTATAACCAATATCATAAAATCTCAAGCGCCGTTGCATGACGAAAGAACTTGGATTCTTGGCGTCGCTTTTGAAATTGGAGACAGTTGCCGTGACAACAGCAAAAATAAGCAGCAGCCAATTCCTCTGCAAAGAACAGTTGTCAAACCGTAACACTCGAATTCATGAATTCGTTCTGAGTCGGGATCCAGCAACCTCAGAGGCGCAAATCCAACAGATCTGTTCCATAGCTCCGCTGCATCAACTGACCATTGAGGACTGCAAAAAAGGAAATCAACGGTCGAAGTTTGAACACTTTCCGGGATATCTGTTTTTTGTGCTTCATTACTTCGAAACCGAGCTGGGTCATGAATGCGAAATCCATGTGGTCATTCGCGAAGGGGAATTGCTCATTATCGCCGACAAAGATTGTCCGCAGGGATACACGAGTTGGACGGATTGCCTGAACTTGTCGGGCGACAAAACCTTTGCCGAAGTCATGCACAACATTTTTGACATTTGCGTCGACAGCGCAGAACAAAGGGTCTCTCGGCTTGAAGATTTTGTTACCGAGGCAGCCAATTCAATCGTCAATGCGAATTTCAATCCAAAGCTCATCCTGAACCTGAAACAGCATTCCCTGCGATTCCAGCGAGCCGTAAGCGGAACTAATTCCGTCGTGCGAGAATTCGTGGAGATGGCCGAACTGAACGTTGAACAAAGGCTTTGGTATAGAAACATTCAAGATCATCTCGAACGGCTTGGCCACGAGCTTCACTTTCTGCACAGCGAAATGCTTGCTCTGTTTGATGTATTCTGGGGTGCCTCAGGATATTATACGAACGAACAAATCAAACGGCTGA
>JBDLRR010000320.1:0-6987 GCA_039799985.1 Pseudomonadota bacterium
TTCTCCAAACGTGTCAGAAGACAGGTCGGCCGACCATGCAGGTGATTGCTTGTCAAAGAAACTCTCCAGTCCATGTTGCCCTTCTGCCGAACAACGCGCCAAGGCGATAGACATTGCTGTGAATTCGAAAAGCCCCGTGTCTGGCAATGGATGTATCTTGCGCAGCAGTTCCTTGGTGCGGCGCGCTGCATTGGGTCCGGCTTTCAGATGCTGGTTCACCACCTCACATGCTTTGAGTGACAAAGCATTGCTGTCGGCTGAATCGACAACATGATTGACAAGCCCCAAATGCAGGGCCTGTGCCGAATCCAGACGTTCGCCCGAGAGCATAAACGGTGCAGCATTTCCGGCCCCCAGCTTGCGAACGATGTATGGGCTAATCACACCTGGTACGATTCCCAAGCGCACTTCGCTGGTGGCAAAAACTGTTTTTGAATCTGCAATCACCACGTCAGAACAACAAACCAAACCAAAACCACCGCCAATGGCACTGCCACGCACAAGCGAGACAACCGTCGTCGGGAAGCTTGCCAAGCGGAAGAACAGTGTTCCAAGGACTCGTGCATCGCGCAAACTTTGTGGTTCGCCGGCCTTCGCTTGTTCGCGCATGTAGTTGAGATCGGCGCCTGCGCAGAAATGTCCACCTGCACCCTCAAGCACCAGAATCCGCATCTGGTTTTCATCTTTTGTTGCAGCAAGCTCGGCAATTACTTCAGTCAGCTCGCTGATCATTTCGGCATTGAAAGCGTTTCGCACGGCTGGACGGTTGAGAATCACCCGGACCACACCTTGCCCCACCCGCCGCACCAGGACGGTTTGACCATCATGGTCCTTGCTCAAATCGGGAACATCTTTGCGACTCATCGGGCAGCACCTTCCATCGCAACAGCAGAAATCAACTCGCTTTCAGGAGCACTGTGCTCGGCATCAATGGTCGACAACAAGCCGACGGGAATATTCATCTCGCAGCGCAACATTGCCTGGCTCAAGGTTTTACCTTGGGCATCGATGCACAGGCTCATGGTGCCACCGCCATCCAGTGTTTCTTCAAGAAGAAAATTCAGCGACCACAAATTCGGCACAACATGACGAGTGACTGCGCCTTTGCACAAACTTGCAAACCATTTCTTGACGTCTGCAGCCTCAATGTTGTCGCGAAGCCATGCGTAACATTCGGGTGAGCGCGCAATCAGACCAATGTTTGCGGTGTCGCCTTTGTCGCCACTGCGTGCATGAGCAATCGCCCAAAGCGGCAACTTGCGGGTGATGCTGCCACGCTGCGCGTTCCATGAATATGAATCGGCTGGAGGTGTCGACACATCGGCGGTGCCGCCCGTCCGAGGCCAATGCAATTCCGGAGACTGATGAAGGGTACTGACGCCGGCCGTTGACGCGAGAGATTCACCCACCCAAACCTTAGCCAACGCAACTTCTTGTGGAACAAGTGCAGGCCAGTAGCTGACCACATCACTGATGGCAGGCGCACCACCCGTCACCGCAACACCAGAAGGACCACTCAAAATCAAGCTGGGAAGAATCTTCCGGAAAATCTGCAGAGCCTGTTTATCTTGTGCGAGCGCGCCAAAGCGCACGAGAACTTCCTTGGCAGGAATGCGCGGAGACAAGCCACGGTGGGTCGAATCGTCGCCAATAAATTCACTCATCGTTTTACGACAGGCAGGAATGCCTGCCTTGGCCAATTCACTCGAAAGCTTTTGCCACATTATTTTTGAAAAAACTTCGGCTTTGGCGCGCGCATCTGGCCCCGAAACAATAAGGGTTCCACTTGCTTTGAATCCGTCGGCATAAGCAATGCTGACCTTCAAAAGATCAGTCGGAGGCCGGCCTTTGACTTGCGAAACCCGAACTCGATCTGTGCCATCGGATGCAAGTTGGATTGTTGAAAAATCAGCAATCACATCGGGCGTGATATAGCTCTGCGGATGGCCCATTTCATAAAGCAATTGTTCACGCAGTGTCTGAACCGAAACGAGCCCGCCCGAACCCGGATGCTTGGTGACCACAAACGAACCGTCGGCGTTGCATTCGAGAATTGGAAAACCAATATCCTCAAAACTTTTCACCTTGCGCCAGTCGGTAAAGTTGCCACCGGTCGCCTGCGCACCGCACTCGATGATGTGACCGGCAACAATTCCATGTGCGAGTTTGTCATAATCAGCCTGTGACCAGCCGAACTCGTGAATCATCGCTGCGAGTGTGATGCCTGTATCCGTGACCCGCCCGCAGACGACAATATCGGGATTCTGTTTGAGGGCTTCCACAACCGGCATGGCGCCGAAGTAAACATTTGCGCTCAGAACCTTGTCGACCACGCCATCAAACGATTCGCCGGTCTCCATGTTCTTCATCGCGCAACCGGGTTGTTTGATGATCTCCGGAAGTCGGGCAGCAATATCGTCGCCCTCAACCAACGCAACACGCAGATCAAGTCCATTTTTGCGGGCCAGCTCAAACAAGGCATCGGCGCACGCTCGCGGATTCACACCGCCAGCGTTGGTTATGATGCGTATTCCACGCTCTTTGCAGGTCTTGAGCAGCGGCGCGAGTTGCGACACAAAATCGGCAGCGTATCCAAGATTGGCATCTTTCTGCTTTTGTTTTTGCAGAATGCTCATGGTGATTTCTGCAAGAAAGTCGATCGACACGTAATCCAGTTTGAGTGGACCACACACTTGCCGGCGCAGCGCGTAAGGGTCATCGCCCCAGTATCCACCCGCGTTGGCAATCCGAATCATTTTTCCGTTGGTCGTCATGGATCAAATTTCCTTTCACATCCGGAACACGCCAACCTGGGTTGGCTCGATGGGTGCGTGCAGCGTGGCGGCCAAACTGGCAGCAAGAACATTGCGCGTATTTCTCATGTCGATGATTCCATCGTCCCACAAACGCGCTGACGCATAATAAGGATGTCCTTCACGTTCATATTTGGCACGAATCGGATTGGCGATTTCCTCTGCCTGTTCCGCGCTGAGGTTTTTTCCGTCACGTGCGAGCTGATCACGTTTGACAGTCACCATGACCTGCGCCGCCTGTTCACCACCCATCACGCTGATGCGCGAGCTGGGCCACGTCCAAAGAAAACGTGGGCTGTAGGCGCGTCCGCACATGCCGTAGTTGCCCGCGCCAAAGCTTCCGCCCATCAGCAATGAAATTTTGGGGACTTTTGCTGTTGCCACGGCGTGGACCATCTTTGCGCCGTCTTTGGCAATACCGCCACGTTCGTAATTTGCGCCGACCATAAATCCAGTGATGTTTTGCAGGAACAACAAGGGCACAGATTCCTTGCTGCAAAGCTCAATAAAGTGAGCGGCCTTGAGTGCACTTTCTGCAAACAAGACACCATTGTTGGCAACAATTCCGCAGGGCATTCCCTCAATGTGTGCAAACCCTGTGATCAAGGTCGTGGCATAACGCTGTTTGAATTCAAACAGTCGGCTTCCATCAACAACGCGCGCGATCACTTCCCGGATATCGACCTGACGTCGCAGATCGCGCGGCCAGAGTCCGAGAATTTCATCCGCATCATAACGCGGTGGTTCTGGAGTCTGCAGCTTTATATTTGCAGCAGAACGACATCCCAGATTCGCAACCACATCGCGCAAGATCGCGATCGCATGCTCATCATTGTGGGCAAAATGATCTGCAACCCCACTCATTTCGGTGTGCACCCGCGCACCACCCAGATCCTCTGCCGAGACATCTTCGCCAGTCGCGGCTTTCACAAGCGGAGGTCCGCCCAAGAAAATTGTGCCCGTCCCATTGACGATAATCGTCTGGTCCGACATTGCCGGAACGTACGCTCCACCAGCCGTGCACGAGCCCATGACGCAGGCAATCTGCGGAATACCCAATGCACTCATGTTGGCTTGATTGAAAAAAATGCGGCCAAAATGTTCCTTGTCAGGAAACACTTCAGACTGCATGGGCAGGAAGGCACCCCCGCTGTCGACCAAATAAAGACACGGCAGCCTGTTCTCGAGTGCCACTTCTTGCGCGCGCAGATGCTTTTTGACCGTGAGAGGATAATACGTTCCCCCCTTCACAGTCGCATCGTTGGCCACAATCATGCACGTGACGCCGCTGACCCGGCCGATTCCTGCCACAACTCCCGCTGCCGGAACTGAATCTTCATAAACTCCATCTGCGGCGTAGGGTGCGATCTCCAAAAAAGGAGTCCCCGGATCCAACAGGAGTGCGATGCGATCGCGAACAAAAATCTTGTTCTGATCTGCGTGTCGTGCACGAGCCTTTTCACCACCACCGGAACGAATTCTCGCAAGTTTTTCGTTCAATTCATCGTTCAGCTGGGTGTGGAATTTGAAATTGGCTTTGTACTCATCGGATCGCGTGTCGGCATGACTGCGGATGAGGGTCACTGCAAAGTCTCCTTGTCTCTGGCCTGTCGGCGGAGGACCGAAATCTACGGCTCGATAGAGATTCTTTCGAAGAAACGAGTCTTAGCTGTTTCGATACATTTAGACAAATCTGGCAGACCCATTTGGTCCGAAAGGCAATGATTTGAGGCAAGATTCAACAAAAAGCACAAAACAAACTTCATTTAATCTGGGTTCGATAGGTTACAATGACACCAACACACTGAAATTACGGATTTTTGAAAAACAAACTTAAAAAATCAGTTGAAAATTCCGAAACGCCTGCATTGAGGTGACTTATGAACCGTCTGAAACTGCCTATTTTGTGTCTCGTTGCCTTCAGCACGGGTTGTGCTATCGACCCGCCCCAACAAAAAAGTGGTGTGACTCAGGGGTGTGCCGGAAGCGCGAAAAACTCTCCGGTGTGTTCACCTCAAGGCCAAACTCAAACAGGCGCTGGCGATTCCTCTGCAGGCAATGGAAACGGCGGAATCCCAGTCACCGGACAGCCGCCATTGCCATCAAACCCCGCGGCGAGCCTTCCGTCGAACCCTTCGGCCACTAATCCAACGGTTCCGACGACAACCACTGATCCGTTTGGGCCGCTGATTGGAAAAATCGGAGAAAGCATTATTGGCGCCATTACAAACGGAGGTTCAAGCGGGGGCAGTTCATCCGGCTCGTCCACGCCCACGCCCATGCCCACAAGCTCGACCGGTTCGTCCACGCCCTCTAGTTCGACTGGCGCAACAACAACTCAATCGCCATCAGGGGGCAGCACTCCTTCAACAACCGCCTCGGTGACTCTCACCACCACGGCCGGGGTTTATTTCAAAAAAAGCTACAACACGTCGACGTCTGCCCCCAGTCCAGACTTTTGTCTCGTCGGTTACGGGAGGGCGATCAGCGCTAGCTGTGTCTCGGCATACACAGACACCGTTTACTATGTCACCGGCGCAAACGCCTGTTCCGGTTTTACTTCGGGCTACATTTTTAAATCGTCGGTTTCGGTGAGCGGCACGATCTCGTCACAGTGTCGCTAAAAAAAGTCGACTTTCCGTCGCCTCAATTTTAATCTCAGAAACGCAATCACGCCGGTCACCTGAACAAGGTCAACGGCGAATCAATTCTTTCATTTCACGCACAGCTCTTTCGAGCCCCACCAACACCGCCCGAGCCACTATGCTGTGACCAATGTTCAGGTCCTGCATGAACGGAATTTTTGCGACCGGCACCACATTGCGAAAATTCAATCCGTGACCGGCATGGGGAGCCAGCCCACGGCGATGGGCCAGTTCGGTGGCTTCAGTGATGCGCACGAGTTCCCGCGCTTGTTCGCTGCCAACAACTTCACTGTACCTGCCTGTGTGAAACTCGACCATTTGTGCGCCCGTCTTGAGCGTCGCTTCAATCGCCTGAGCATCTGGCTCGATGAACAGACTGCAGGGAATACCTGCTTCCTGAAGTGTCCTGACTGCGTCCGTTAGGGCAATCATATTGCCAGCAACGTCAAGTCCGCCTTCGGTGGTGCGCTCTTCTCTTTTTTCAGGAACCAAAGTGACCATTTCTGGCTTCACTTCAAGCGCAATGCGCACCATCTCTGCGGTGCAAGCCATTTCCAAATTCAAAGGGACCTGCAAAACGCTGCGCAGCAAGCGCACATCCCGATCCACAATGTGTCGGCGATCTTCACGCAAATGAACGGTGATTTGATCCGCTCCACCCAACTGAGCAAGAACAGCAGCCTCGACAGGATCGGGATATTGCGTTCCGCGTGCCTGGCGGATTGTTGCAACGTGGTCAATATTCACACCCAGATTGGCCATTTTAGTGTTTCCCTTTCCCGGCTCGTGATTTCAGAGCCAACCAGCAAGTCTGTAACCGACGATACCAACGTACTCGTTGAAGACCCGGACGGTTCTGTCACCATTGCGAAAGTTCAGAAAACCTTCGCTGGTATGCTCCACCGCGGGCGATGGAACAGGACAAACCGTGAATCCGACCGTCCGAAAGGCTCCAACCGCCCGTGACATATGTAGCCAACTCGTGACCAATGCAACCGTTTGCCCCTGACCTCTCTCTCCTAGTAGAGCAGCAACCCGGGTGGCGTTGTCACGGGTGTTGAGAGACTTGTCTTCGACAAGCACTTTTCCTTCACCAAGGTCATGCCTCCATGCGACAAATGCCTCTTTCATCAAATCAGCCTCGGGGCGCGTGCTTCCTTCAAGGGTCGGTCCGGCACTCATCACAATCTTCAGGTTCTCCCTCCGCTCAGCGGGTAGAACACTCAACCAGCGGGCCGCATGACGCACCCGCGACTGGCTGGAGATGGCCAAATCATCGGGTCCGGCAAGACCACCCCCTAAAACCACCAAAGCGGCGAACTTGTTCCGACAAGCCTCCAGAGGCAATCGTTCGGCACGGGCCAGAATCGGCTTTGCCCAAAACTCCGGCATACCCTTGGCAGCTGTGAACACCATCAGTAGCACCGGCAAGAGCAAAAGCAGTTGCCGGGAAAGAGGCAACCTGCGAACAAACCACTGCAGCGCCAATCCCAGAAGGACAATTCCACCCAGGTCAAAACCAAAATCCT
>JBDLRR010000321.1:0-4320 GCA_039799985.1 Pseudomonadota bacterium
AAAAACGGAATTATAGCAACCGGATTGCTTGGTTCATCACCCGTCTTTTGGATGAAAAGATAAGCATAGGCGGAAATTGAAAAAACTCTGGTTTTGCAGCAACAATTTATTGCACGCGACCTCAAGGTAAAAGAATCTAAGCCGCATGGGAACGAACGTTGTGCGTTTCTGAATCGTTCCTTTGCGTTGGCCGACCTCGAGGCACCCCATGCGACCGTTTGTGGTTTGGTGGATAAAAAAGGACATGCGCATTGCAGACAATGCCGCTCTCGCGGCGGCTTGTAGGTCTGCGAACGAACGTTTCTTGCCTGTCTTGGCGCTTTACATCTTTGAACCGGAATCAATCACAGCCGCGGAACACCACCCGCGGCGGGACCGCTTTGTACTTGAGTGTCTGCAGGACTTGGCACCACGACTGCGCGAACTCAACATCCCTCTTGCTGTCGCACACGGGAGCGCCACAGAAGTGTTTGCCGATCTTGGCGTAGCAGGACTCGCGCACGTCTCCTCCCACGAGGAAACTGGTGTTCTGTGGACCTACCGTCGCGACCTCGAGCTGAAGAAATTTTTTACTGCCAACGGGATCGTCTGGCACGAATTCCCCACCAACGGAGTGGTACGAGGTTTGCGCAACCGAAACCGGTGGCAAAGTAGTTATCGGAGCCGCATGGAAATGCCGGTTGAACAGGTGCATGAGCGGGTCGAGCGGGGATTTCAATCATCGGAGCAATCCCAAGGTGGCGCCTCGGCATCCGTCTTGCCACTGCAGTCGTTGTCCTCAAAAGCGTACTTTCTCAACGAACGAATCTTCACCGAAAGTCCGATGGCGCACGCTGCCCGAGCGTGGACAAAAACCCAACAACGCGGCGGAGAGAAGGTCGCTCACGCGTTACTCGATCGATTTCTCCAGCCAGAAATTCACAGAAAATATATTTCGAGCCTGTCGCGTCCGAAAGAATCGCAGACGTTCAGCTCTCGGCTTTCTCCTTACATCGCGTTCGGCTGCATTTCTTCGCGGCAAATTCTGGCAAAACTCGCAACTGATGAAGTGAAAGAATCAAGCCATTCGCGTTCGCTTTCTGCCTTTCGTAGCCGGTTGGCATGGAAATGTCATTTCGTTCAGAAGCTGGAGAACTTTCCAGACATGGAGGAACGCGAACAAAACGCGGCACTCGCAGGTTTGCGACCAGAAATGAACAAAGAAGAATTTGAGCGGTGGCACCATGGGATGACGGGCTACCCGTTGGTGGATGCGTGTTTGCGCAGTGTGCACTCAACGGGATTTTTGAATTTCCGGATGCGGGCCATGCTGATGAGTTTTGCATCGCATCTGATGTGGCGCGATTGGCGCGCGCCTTCCTGGGATTTGGCGCAGGCGTTCCTCGACTTCGAACCTGGGATTCATTTTTCACAGGTGCAGATGCAGGCATCCGTCACAGGCAACAATCAAATCCGGATTTACAACCCGATCAAACAATCGCTCGACAATGATCCCCAAGCCGTTTTCATCAAGCAATGGTTGCCGGAATTGAAAAACATTTCTGCAGCAAACATTCATTCCATGGATTCCCTGCCGCCCAGCTATCCCAAACCAATAGTTGAACTCGACGCAGGACTCGCGCGCGCGAGAGAAACTCTTTTCAAGCGTTTCAGGGATTCCGACGTGCGCAGTGAAGCACAGAAGGTTCAAGCGCAGCTCGGCAGCCGAGGAGGATTTGCAAGTTGGAAAAACAGGCGAAAGGCCTCAACCAAATCTGGAATACGAAAATCCTCTGGAGCGCGACAAAAAGCCGAGACACCACCGGAACCAACCTTGTTTGATGACACGCCCGAGGAAGGATGATTCAACGTCAACTCAATCCGTTGGCGATGCATTTTTGAATTCCGGATTTCCAAGGATAGACGGAAACAGAATCAGCTCGAAAAGCATCTGGACAGTTGCAGAAGCAGACAGCTTCTGCTGAATCAAATTCATCAGCAATTGCAGCGAGGTTTTTCAAATCGAGCTGATGGGGCTGGGATGCAGACTTGATCTCGACAAGGAGCGTCTTTTGTCCCGGTCGCTCGACAACAAGATCCACTTCAACACCGTGAGCTGTTGTAAAATACGATAGCTTGTAATCCAGATCGAGAGTGTTGATGACCTTGTAGATTTCAGAAATCACGAGCTGCTCAAATATTTCGCCATAATAGCTTGTGGACGGCACTGGAGGAACGCCAAGCTGATTTGCCAATGCTCGCGATATTCCAACGTCGACAAAGTAGAACTTTGGTTTGCGCGAGAATCGCTTTCTGAAGGAAGCATGAAATGGATCCAGAAAAAATCCGAGCAGAGTTTCCTCTAGAATTTGATAATAGGTTTTGATTGTTTTGTCGTCGACTCCAACATCATTTGAAATTTTTGCAAAATTTACAATCTTGCCACTACTCTGTGCCGCAACTTCAAGAAATCGACGAAAGGGATCGAGATTCTTGACAAGATGCTCACCCCAAACTTCTTCTTTCAGATAGGTGTTCGCATACGCGATCAGGATTTTTCGTTTGAGTTCGACGGATTTTTCCAGAGCCACCCTGGGTAGAAGGCCCCACGACATGGCGTCTGATTGGTTGAAACTCTCTCCGAGCTCAGAGAACGAAAAAGGAAAGAGATGATAAACGACCGCTCGTCCAGCAAGAAGATTGGCACTTCCCGCCTTGAGCTTGCGGGCGCTTGACCCGGTTAGAATAAATATTTTTTTTATCTTGTGCTTCTCAATCAGGAGATGAACAACATCCAGAATTTTTGGAATTTTCTGAACTTCATCGATCACCACGAAATTGATTCTGGAATCGAGGGATCTCACGACTTCGATGAGATGGTTTGGATTCAGTGAATAGGACGTCTCGGCCTCTGCGTCGAGGAAGCTAATCCAGTGTGCTGCATCCACAGGGTAAAGCTGCTCAAGCAGAGTGCTCTTGCCACACCCGCGGGGGCCGAACAGGAAAAACGAATAATCAGATGTAAGCTTCTGTAATCGTTTAATTAGCATACTTAATAGACTCAACTCCGAAAATGTCAGGCATTACCGGAGTTGAGTCTATCATATCATTTCTACGAATAAAACAGGCGATTTGCAGCACCCGCAGTCTTCACACACCCGAGGAAAGAACCGGATTCTGTTCCGCCGTCTCCCAGGGAATATTTGGCCACCATTTGCTTTTCAGAGCGCTGGTGATCTTTCCAGGTTCGACGCTCTCACCCGGTTTTGGAAAAACCACTTCAACACCGGCCTTGCCTGCCGCAACAATCAACCGCTCGGCTGGTTCCGTCCAGTTGTGGGTGGAAAGATTGAAGGTGGCCCAGTGGATTGGAAGATAAAGATTCCCGCGCACATCTCTGCAGGCCTGAATGGCCTGCTCGGGACCAATGTGTACGTCTGGCCACGCTGGACTGTAGGCGGCGGACTCGATGGCAGCAACATCGAATGGACCGTATCGATTGCCGATATCCTTGAAGCCAGGAAAATAGGCGCTGTCGCCACTGAAATAGAAGCGCTTGCTGCTTCCAATGAACGCCCAGCCGCACCAGAGTGTCGTATTGCGGTCCAACAGAGTTCGGCCCGAAAAATGCCGAGCGGGAACGCAAGCAAGTTTCACGGAACCAATTTGAACCTCTTCCCACCAATCGAACTCGCGTACCCTTGAATGGTGGATGCCGTGTTCTTCCAGTCGATCTGCAACGCCCAGCGGAACGATGAAAGGCACGTCGGTCTTGGCCAGGAACTGCAACGTCTCGAGGCAATAGTGATCATAATGATCGTGCGACAACACAACAGCATCGAGCTTCGGCATTTCAGAGAGCGGCAGAGGCGCCGGAAAAAAACGCTTGGGGCCTGCAAATGAAACCGGCGAAGCACGCTCGCCCCAAACAGGGTCCGTGAGGAAGCGATGACCATCGATTTCGACCAACATCGAAGAATGACCCATCCAGGTGACACGCAAACCGGAGTCGGGCTTGGCATCGAAATCGGAACGCTTTCGTTCAACAGTTGGAATATTCGTTTCGGGCCGCGAATGACTGCGACCAAAAACCTTTTTGAGGGCAATAGAGAACTTCGTCGTCTCGGGAAGGGTGTTATGGAATTTGCCGCCACGCCACTGAGGTGAAGAAACCTTGCGTGCGAGGCGCGCTGCCTTGGCAGCCCGCGTTACAGCATCGGCATCGGGCATTGAACCAGAGCCCGGCGCAGAGGATGAGGCCAAAATTCGCAGCGGCTTCAGGAATGCGAACATGATGCCGGCTCCCAACATTCTAAAAACATGTCGACGCTGATACTGCGA
>JBDLRR010000322.1:0-3550 GCA_039799985.1 Pseudomonadota bacterium
TTTCGCTCGACGATCCCAATCTTCCGGCTCACCTGAAGACGGGCAAGGGATTGTTTGTCAAAGAAGTGCAGGAAGAAATTTTATCAGGTCGGGCAGATCTTGCGGTGCACAGCATGAAAGACCTGCCAGTGGAAACGACCGATGGTCTTTGCATCTCGACCGTTTTGCCTCGGGCGAATCCGTCGGACGTCGTGATTTTTTCGCCACAACTGCTGTCTTTCTTGCAAGCAAGAGCAAACATCAAAACTAACGACGCTCTTGATTCCAATACTTCCTCGATTGTCGACGCCCTGCGCGCCATGTCGTGGTCATCCGCCGCCCCGATCGGAACAACCAGCGCCCGGCGACAACATTTTCTCAAAACCCTGTTTGCGCCGGCGACTCTGCCATTGGTGGTATTACGCGGAAACGTCGACACCCGCCTGGGTCGTGTCGCAAACAATGAATTTTCCTTCATCATGTTGGCTCGAGCCGGAATCGATCGACTGGGGTTGTTTCAGCCTGAAAAGATGCTCACTTTGCCACCGACTCTCTCGGTTCCTGCGCCTGCTCAAGGCGTCGTTGCGATTGAATGTCGGGAAAATGATTTTGAACTGAACGAGTGCCTGGCAAAAATTGGCAATCCTCAGGCATCCCTTCAAGCCGCCTGCGAACGCACAGCTTTATGGCTGACAGGAGGCAACTGCCACACGGCGCTGGCAGCCCATTTCAATGGTGCAAATCTCAAAATCTGGGCTGCAAAAGATTCCATTCAAAAAGACTTGGATTTTTCTTTTTCACCAGAGGAAGTTCAAAAACTCCAAGCGCAGGCCAACACAGCTCGACACAGCGACCTATTCAAAGCGCTGATCGCAAGCCCGGCCGCAAAACGCATGCACGAAGATTTGCGTTCGCAAGATTTTCAACAACTGATGTCCTTGCGCGAACCTTCCTAATTCATTTGAACTGGAGCTTGTCTTGCTGGCTGTTCGCTGCGGAGTGTCTTCGGAAGTTCAAGCAGGCCAAACACAGTTGGTCTGGGCTGTACTGCGCGCAGAGCGAAATCCGAAATACTCCCACAATACTTTTGTTGAAGCCTTGTCTGGTATCAACAGGCTCCACGTTTTTGCCAGCACCACTGCTCATCAGTTTTTCCTGGACGAATGGAATTTGACAGATTCAACTGTGAAAGCTGGGTTTGCAGGAAAAAGAATTTTCGCTTGCGGTGTCGGAAGCACCACCGATCAGGCCGCACTATCGCTCGCAGACGCAATAATCGGAATCAACTGGTCGGTACCCGAACTTGCAAACAATGGCATTCGCCTGAACGGCCTGGGTTGGACACTCAATCGACTCGAAGAATTGGGGCTGATTCCTGGCTTGTCTCTTCAGCTTTGGACAAAGATTAATTCGACATCAGAAAAGATTCTCAAGGACACCAAACTGGCACGAAAATGGGAAAATTGGGACGTCCAAACGCACGAAATTTATGATCTTAAGAGCGTCCACGCCGATGTGCCCGAACTGGTCAAGACAGCCATCAATGATGGTTCTCTCATCTGTTTCGGCGCCAGATCTGCCGAGGTCTTGGACGCAACGGTTCGCGCCCTCATGCTCCATTGCAATGTCACAGATCCGAAAAATTTCGCTCAATGCGTTCACTTCAGTGCCTGGGAAAAAGGCGCCCAACAAAGAGCGCAGCAACTGTTGTTGCAGCAACGACTCATTCCATGGTCGGAATTTGAGAAATTGCTGAATAGGAATTCTCCGTGATGCGCATCACCACCATAACAAAAATACTTTTTCCTGCTGCGTTCACTTTGACGTGTTCCGCGGTCTACGGAATGGATTGGCAGTTCCGCTCGGGGGGAATGTTTGCGGCTGAAGGCGGATTGCTGACCGGCTCAAAAGTCTCCATCAATTCGTCGAGCCAGAAAGAATATGATGATGAATCAGCAAAGTCAGGCCTGAGCAAGTCTGCAACTGAAAAAATCAAAACAACCAAGCTCTATGGATTCGAAGGATTTGCCACCGGTACTGCCGTGTTGGGATACGAAGGCTATTCAAACAACCTGGAATGGCATAGCTCTTTGGATCTGAAAGCGTCTGCTGGGGCAGGTAATTCTTCAGGACAATTTTACAGTCCCGCGTTCGACCCCGTGTTCCCTCTCCAAGGGAGAGGCGGACGCAATTCCGGCTGGCTTGCGGGCGGTGAATGGAATCTCCACTGGATGCCACTCAACAGCCTTTCGATGCATTTGAGAACAGGCTTTGCCAATGGCGCAGACCAATTCAAACAGCCCTTTTCACGAATTTTGATTAGTCCGGAGCTCGAATTCAAAACTGGCGGTATCACAATCAACCCTGGTTTTTCCTGGCAGAGGGTTCTGGGCGCCGACGCTCTTCCTGCGGCAGATATCAGCTCTTGGGCGATTGATTTGGAGTGGATCATCAATAGAACTTTCCGCATGCAAAACCCGAAGGGTTATTCCCTTGTGAAAGTCTGGCGCTCCGCTGCCCTTGGATCTCCGATTTTGGTCACGGCACTCGAAAATGAAGGACGCTTTTTCGAAATCAACATCACGCCCAGAATCAATCTCTCAGGAGGGCTATCTTTTATATCGCACTTCAGAAGTATTTCCGGCAGCGAACAGTCCTACATCGCTCCGTCGCTTGCGGCCGAGCTCAATCGACGCGGTCGCCAACAGAACGATTGGCGTCCACCAGCAGCGTCGGCAGATTACTCCAGCTTGAAAATCGAATGGCGCAACAGTCTCAATCAGAAAATCGGGACCAATTGGAATATCTACGGAACCGTGCTCTACACCAGTCAATCAAACTCATTTACGCAATCGCCGAATTCAAACCTGCGTTACAGCGACCTCATCGATTCTGCCCGTGAATCCTCGCTTCGATATTTTTTAGGAAGCGAATTTCTCCTCTGATCAGATTTCGTGGTAGTCTTTCTACAAACCCACGAGGCAAAAAACATGAAACACTCAGAGCTTCTCTGGATCCAGAACATGGCTCGACTCGCATGCGGTCAATCTCCGACGGGTCAGCAACCGACGGAAATCCTGAACCAGGCCATCGCATTCTTCCTCGAGGACCTCACGGCTATTCTTCATGGCCACGTCAACTACTTCAACGACCTGGTCATGCAGAATGACAGGCCCGAACTCACGGTCAGAATCTTTCGCCTGGGCGTCCCACGCAGTGGATTGATGCTTTTGCGCGGCAAAGAAAAACTTGTTGTGCAAAACGAAGGCTTCCGCTTGAGAATCCGTATCGTGCAGGTGCATGCCTACCAAGAGCAAAGTGTCGATGCCTTCGACGTGGACGCCGTGCTCAATGCGGACAATTCGGTGACCTGGGTCGCAACACACGACCGCCAGAGGGTCAATCCTCTGCTTTTGGTTCAGGAATACCTGGGCCGCTTCATGGGGCATGGAGCACAAGCCTTTTTGCGCCCAAAAGCAGCCGCTAACCGACAAAACAGCGCGAATCCGCTGGAATTACATCCCTGAGCCAGACTGAGTTGTTGAATTCACACTCCGCTCTGATATGGTCC
>JBDLRR010000323.1:0-5641 GCA_039799985.1 Pseudomonadota bacterium
GCCACAGTTCCCGCAGTGGCTCTGAGTCTTTGCCTGCAATTCGGAACAATGAGGTCAAAACGGCGCGACCTGTTGTTTGGAAAAACTTTGTTGACGCGTCCATTCCTTCACGCACTTCAACGAGTGCTTTTGCCATTTCTTCCTCAGAAACTCCCTCACTCCAAAAGTCCCATTTGACTGCGCGAGTGTCGTGCAACGAGAGGATGACATCATCTTTTTTACCAAAGCGTGCGTAAAACTCGCCACCGGGATCAACAATCAAAACCTTCTCACCCGCCAACCGACGCGACTGCAAAAGCTGATTGATGGCATTTGTCTTTCCCGTCTGCGACGCCCCACCAATGCCCAAATGAAGGCCGATTGTTTCATTGCAGACACGAATCTTCTGCCGTCCCAAAACAACATCATGCTTGCGAAATGCGTGTGGCCTTTGAGGGTTCTTCACAGCCTCACGGATGAGTTTGCTCAGAGCCTTGGGGCTGACTAAGGATTGCTCGCCGTCGCGCACTTGTTCCGAAAGTTTCGAGCGACCAGACAGTTTTTTTCTCAGCCAAGCCCACAACAAAATCGAGAGACACGCGCTACCAAGGGCTGTCCAAAGATACAGGGAATGCAGGTCATCATGGTTGCGCCACGCCACGACAAATTGTGAAAGATCTCTGATTTCCCCGTCGCTCAACTTGAGCAATCCTTCAGGTTTGCCGACGTGCTTGAACTGATGCCAGTAAAGATGCCGAAGAGCGAGCTTTATCCAGTCTGTCAGCCCACCGGCAAAGGTTTTTTGAATCAAAAAGCCTGTGATGAGGAGAGAAGAAGCCGCCCCGAGCAAGAGTGTTGCGACTGTATCCTCGGGTCCGCTTTTTATTCTTTTTATCTCACGAGCGTATGAATTGAGAACGCGACTCATCAGTGTCCCTCGTTTATTTTTAGGGTTCTTGAGCGCAGGATTGCCTCTTGTTTACGGACAAAATCATTGACCTCAGTCCGTGTTTTTTCGGGCTCCGGAAATTCGTCGATCATGGCGTTGAGCCTATAAAGATTTGCGGAGCTTTCGCGAAAGACTTCTTTCACATAGGCCAAAACGACTTCGAGTTGATGAGTGTTGATTGAAACAAGTGAGCTCATCATTTTTTCAAAATCGGCATTCTTTTCGAGAACCAAGTCTAGTTTTTGGGAGAGTGTTTCGCTCTTCATCGAAGCATCAACGATGTCTTGAACGACCTTCGATTTCGAACGTCCTTTTTCCTCTGCAGTCCTTTCAATCCATTCCATTTGAACCTTTGTCAGTCCCAAATGAAGCGTGTGATTTGCTGGCATGAGAGCTCACTCCTTGATTAGAAAATCCGAAATTTGGGGAAGCACCCAAAGACCTGCGGAATCGTTGTCAGTTCTCCGTTTTTCGAGTCTGAGTGTGTTTCCCGGCCTCTAAGAGGAAGCACCCGGATTTGCTCTTTCGCAGCACCCGGATGTTCGCGTGCAGAAATGATTTCGTTGAATTCGGGTGCTGCCTCCGGGTGCCACCCATGGTGGCGTACTGTGTGCCGCGAGAACCTGAACAAGGTTTGGCGCGGGGCGTGCAAATGCACGACCCGTGACAAACCGCAGTGAGGGTGAGCAAGGTGGGGGTCCGGGGTCGCCCCGGGCAACGCATCGAGGACCCATAGGTCCGAAGATAAGGCGCAGGCTTTCATTTGCTTCCTACCTCTTCTGAGTTCATGCGCGCTGCCCATTCGCGAAAGCCTTTGTCCTTGCTGACAAGCAAAGCCAAGTGTTCGACCACTGCGTCTTCCTTCACGGCAGAGCCGCTGCGCTCAGACATGAACTGAGCATATTGAGCAATGAGACTTGCGGAGGTCTCTTTGATTTCAAACTTTCGCGTGACCACCTTCACGATGGGCTCAATCGAAAGCAGGGGACGGTAGACCCTTGGGGAACGTTTTTCTGATGATGCTTCAATCTTTGTAGTCATGACTTGTCCTTTCTCAGTTGGATGTTTCATTGCTGACGCTTGTTTGGTTGAGTTACGTGCGGCCGCTGCCGCCACCCGTTCTAGCCGCAGCCGCCGCACCGCCGCCGGCCTTCATCCCCGCTCCCAGAGCACCCGACTTCAAAGCCACGATGTTCCGAGCAACGCTCACACCCTTGACCGCAAGCGAGCTCGCAAGACTTCCACCCAGAGCTCTTTGGTAACGAAACACAGCAAGGCCACCTGCGGCCGTGAGGGCTGTCAGGCCGAGTTGCAAAACGAAGTAGGTGGCCTGAACTCTCGATGCGTAGGAATCGATGACCTGCGCCCCGACAAGCACCAAAGGGTCCCGCCGCAATGCACTCATGGCTGAAACAGTTTCGGGTGATTGGGTGAGTGTGATTGTGGCTTGGTAAAGAAACGTGGACAGGGGTTCGTAGGCTGTGACGAGCAGAAGGCACCATCCCCACGAAACCATCAGGCTCGTGGAGCCAAAAGCCATCCGCGCCCCAGCAATAAGGAACATCAGCGCCAGTATGCCCTTTGCAAAGCCACGGATGGCGGGGAGAAAGACGCTGACCTTAGTATAAAGGGCAGCTATGTCGTTGCGACTGTCGGCAGCCTCATAATCAGTTCCCGTGAAGGGTCGAATGGTCAGATTCATGAGTCCACCCAAGGATGCCATTCGCGACAAACTGACCCATGTGCTCGTGCCGAGCATTGGGGCATCTTCGGGATTCTCCAAAAGGGCTGCTTGTGAAACGTTGTTGTAGGACAGCCCTGAGCGAGACTTCAGATAGTCGGAAACTCCTGAGGCGATGACCTTGTTTTTGAGAGCTTCGCTGTCATCAAACCCCAGAGCCCGCATCAGGGCATTGTTGCGTGCTGCCTCGGCCAAAGTGACAAGCTTCGAACCAGGTGTGGAGATGCGCGCGCGTGCCCACGAATCGAGCTGCGCCCTGAGCAGCGCGTGCAACGCGGCGCAATTGTCTTTTGACAAATCGAACTGATTTGAAAGCGAAGCGAAGGCTATTTGACTCGAAGCCGTGCCGGCTTTGGCGCAGGTCTCATAAAGCGAATCTATGGTCGAAAGAATTTCGGGGTCATCAATCGTGTGCCGAGCGGCTTCATGCAAGGTCCTCAATAAAAGCCGAGGCGATTTTGCGTGGCCCGCGTCTCCAAAAATAACTGCGACGGCCTTTGAGACCTGAGCTGAAAGGCCATTCATGCCTTCCGCAATCATGCGATAAAATTTCAGCCCCTGAGCATCGTTTTTGAGACCCGAATAACGCCCTCCGCCCTGAACAGCAGCCTTTTGTGCCCACGGCTGTCCTGATTCCGACTGAGGTCGAAACGGATCAGATGCACTGCTTCCCAAAACGGTCAGGCCAATCAAACAGCAGGCAATTTTTCCAGCAACTGAGATCCAAAGCCCTTCCGATGGACCAGACCCCATGCGAGCCAGAGCCTTTGCGACCACAAACCCCATGTAGAGCGCGACCATGCCTTTAAAAAGCGACGTTTGAAAAAGACTTTCCGCAAGCTTTTCCTGCAAGGAGACCGAAAACGTCCACAATGCAGCCTCAATCGGAGTCTCGGTAAAAAGCGAAGGCATAAAATATCCTTTCTTCCTCAATCGCAGCTCAAGCTGTCGGCACAATCAGATGCGCTGCGGCCGTCGCCAAGTGAGTTGTTCAAGCGAGCTCGGTTGGTTTCACTTGCGAGGATTTTGGTTTTGGTCCGTTGAAGTTTGGCAAAATCAGAGAGCTCGGCGCGCACCCGTTCCACACTGGGGATCTCTTCACCTTCAATTGCTTGCCGCAGCGCTGGAAACGCACTCAGTGATCTGTCGCGGTACTCAGCCCGCAACGGTTCCGGAATTGCTGTATTGAGAAGTCCCGTTGAGACTGTGGATTCATAACGAGACGATGCCTGCAGAGCAGCCTCTTTGCCCACCGCACGCCCCAAAGCGAGACACGCAATTTGCCTGTCGGCATTCGACAAATCCGACAGGTCGGCAACTGTCTGAGAGTTGAGCTTCTTTTTCACAACGGAAGCGACGTCTGACTCGTAAACTCCAGAGGCGCGAAAGCGACCCGCAAGAATGGATTCCATCTGAGTGCACACGAGCGACTGACCCTTTGTCAAAAAGGCATCCGCAACATCTGCGGGGCGCAGGAGGCCACGATCAAAAAGCGGAACCCAGCCTCCATCTGTGCCCACCTGAATCTCCCCCAAAAAGGACGAAAGAAAATCATAGGAGGTCGTGTCTTTGGCGAACGATAGGATAGATTTGAGAACCTTTTGCTTTTCATACCCGAACCCACGCATGACTCCCGTTTGAAAATCACGCATGGCAAGGCCACTTTTCCCCTGACACTTCTGCAGGGCCGAGGCCACATCGCCCGAACTTCCGGCCTCATCGCTGACACACCGCGCGATAGCCTCTGCCTTGAGCTGATTCGCACCTTTATTGGCCTGATTATCAATGAATTTATCGACGGCCGCACAAGCCTGTGCGCGGAGATTCAGTTTGCCTTGAATCGACAACCAATCATGCCGGAGCTGCGCACAAATCGTCGGATAGGCATAGCAGATTGTTGTGAAAGCAGACTTGGCCAAGAGGTCCTTTGCCTCGGATGCATTTTGAGGAATCAAACCATAGAGCTGGTCTTGAAGTTCCTTGAATTGCCCCTTGATATTCGCCGTGACGTCTATCTTTCCGCACTCTAATTTACTGCCCACCTCAAACTGGAATCCACCCGCATCAATTTTAGGGTCATTACGGAAATGCCTCGGCGGGAGTCCAAATTGACGTTCGGCCTCGGCACCTGTCGAGAATTCATTCTTAAAACGATATTCCTTTTGAGCGTGTGCCTTTGGGCTGCAAACAAATGCAAACCCAAGAAGACTCAGAAGCCGCAGTCTGATCTTCATCACTGCACCTCATTGGAAACTATTTTATTTATGAGCTCTTCGATCTCAGACGCAGTTAATGCCCGCAGTTCGCCTCTCTCGCGCACACCTTTTGGAAAAGATTCAGCGAGTGAACAAATGGCTTTGAACGTCGGATTTACGCAGCTGGGTTCTCTTTCGCGCATCTGTGCCGCAAGTGTCCTGACTATTGCCAATTCGATGGGGTCAGAAGCTGCGCACCAATAATCAAAGCCCGTGGGAACATAGACGTAGGTTCCCTGTGCACTTTCACCCATCCAAAACGCCTCGGCATATTCGCCTTTTTGCATCTTGAGGCTGCGGAGAATTTCACAAACGTAGAGATTTGGAACGAGTCCATTCTTGCCTTCGGCAATGCGCGATTCCATCTCTGCAATGGCAGACGGATTTTGTGTGAGAATGAGCTTATTGGGAGAGACGTTCCAAATTTCCTTCGGCCCCGCCTTGTCGGTGTAGTCACTCACCTCGTTGGTGACACCGACGCACGTCACCCCAAATTTTCGCATCGTTTTCCATGCATCGCGAATGAACGAGACAAGCGCAGGAGACTCACTCGCAAGAACTCCAACTTCCTCAATAATCAACAAAGACGGTGGGCTGGGAATACCATCGCTGGCAGGTTTAACCAAACGAAGAATTTCCAAAATAATGGCCTGCACGGTGAGAACCAAAAGAACAGGATCACCCGACACTCCATCCAGATCACAGAGGGTCAGCAGC
>JBDLRR010000324.1:0-4811 GCA_039799985.1 Pseudomonadota bacterium
TTGTCTATCACCCAGCCAATGCCCGCCTTTTGATTCGACCACCCATAAAACATGTACGTATGGGCAGGATAGCCCGGGTAACGAGCATCGTCCTCTGTCAGGACCACGTCACCCGGCTGCAAATTGTTCGCAGAGGTAATCTTCCTCCAGCCCAGACGGTTTTGCAGAAAACTCGCAAATGGGCGGGTGACCAATGAGACAGCGTCGCCCTCGATATATTCCGACAACGGTACCGGGGTCCCCGACATCCGTAACGCTGTGCTCATGAATGCCACACAACCATTTCTGCGACCGGCAGGATAAAAGTTCAAAACCTCGGCATAAACATCATCATAATTTGCTCGCACCTTGTAGAAGTCGAGAAGCCGTTTGTTTGCCGCACCACCTGTCAGCCGCACCGGCAGAAACGAGGCAACCCACCGCATCGAATCGCAGGCGGGTCCACCTCCTCGACGACGACATTCATCGACGTCCCGCACTTTGAACGGTCCGTAGACCTCTCCTTCTTCAATACAACCCGCTCTGGACGCGTCATAGATTGCACCTCTGGGGCATTGTCCATCGAGTCGCAATCGAACCGCGAATTTTCGCTCCCATCGAGAACCCTCGCATGCCGATTCACCGCCCCCATATTTTTTGCACAAGGCAACCATCGCACGAGTAAATGGTCCAATTGCCTGCGTTTCGGTGACGCACATTTTGTCGGTGGGAGAATACCAACTCCCCGAAGGACAAAAGATCGCGTCGGGATTTGTTTTTGCGGTTGCTGAAACTTGTGCGTTTGCAGTCGACAGACCCCCAGGAGAGTTTGCATCTCTGCCCTGAGCCGCGGTTGAGGTTTCAGAAGGATCCGGCTGCTGAATGGCTTGCTTGGCAACATCCGAAATCGGATTTCCCGGCAACAAGGGTTGAAGGTCGCCGCAGCCTGCAAGAATGGTTGAAAGAAAAACAACGGAAAGGATACGCCTCATCGATCGACCCCCCAGCTTCAATGGGAGGAAGTGCATTTCATGCAAACTTCCCCACGTTTTTTCTATGAACCTGGGGTCAATTTACGGTTAAGAAGGCGTTCAAAAAGCAGTTCGTCTTTGCCTTGACTGGGCAAAATCAGCAGGCAATTTCAACAAAAAGTAAAAATTTTATGGATTCAGGGATGTTCGATTACCGCGTCATTCGCACAATATGGATAATTTTTTTTATTTGACGCGTTCGAACGTATTTGCAGTTGTCGTTATGAGACAACCACAAATCCTCTTCGACTTATTAAAATCAATCCGCGAAAAATTTAGAAAGTCAAACAGATAGCATATTTTCGGGACGCAGAATTTCTTCGAGCTTTTCCCTGCTCATCAGTTTGTGCTCAAGCACCAAATCAAAAACGCTGCGTCCGGTTTCCAATGCTTCCTTGGCCACACGCGTCGAATTTTCATATCCGATGTGCGGATTCAATGCTGTCACAAGGCCAATGCTGTTTTCCACGTAACGTCTGCAGACTTCTGGGTTGGCTGTGATCCCCGACACACACAAGCGCGAAAGAGTCTTGATGGCTCGTGGCAACATCTGCATCGACTGAAAGAGATTGAAAACAATCACAGGCTCCATCACGTTCAACTGCAACTGTCCTGCTTCAGCGGCAAGAGTGATGGTCAGATCGTTGCCAATCACCTGGAATGCGACCTGATTGACGACCTCGGGAATCACTGGATTGACTTTACCTGGCATGATGCTGGAGCCCGGCTGCATGGGGGGCAGATTGATTTCGCCAAACCCACAGCGAGGACCACTCGAAAGCAACCTGAGGTCGTTGCAAATCTTGCTGAGCTTGGTTGCGAGCCGCTTGAGAATTCCTGAGAAAAGCACGAAGGAACCTGTGTCGGGCGTCGCCTCAATGAGGTTGGCAGAACTCACCAGCCGAAGGCCTGTGATTTTGTTCAGATGTGCCAACGCCTTTGAACGATATTCAGGGTGTGCCGTGATTCCCGTGCCAATGGCGGTGCCACCAAGATTGACCTCAAGAAACAAGCGTGAAGCATCCTGCAGACGCATGATGTCTTCTTCCAGATTGACACGAAAAGCTTCAAACTCTTGGCCCAACGTCATTGGCACGGCGTCCTGCAACTGGGTGCGTCCCATCTTGATGACGGAGTTGAATTCCTTCGCTTTGAGTCCCAATGAAGAGCAAAGTTCTGCCAACGATTCAGTGAGTGTGGGAAGCGCGTGCAAAATCGCGACCCGGACGGCTGTGGGATACGCGTCGTTGGTCGATTGACCGAGGTTCACATGATTGTTGGGGTGGATGCGCTTGTATTCGCCCTTCTGAAAGCCTGCGAGTTCCAGCGCACGGTTGGCGATGACCTCGTTGGCATTCATGTTTGTCGAAGTGCCGGCGCCACCCTGAATCACATCAACAACAAATTGCTCATGCCAATGACCCGCAATGATTTCGTCGCACGCCTGACAAACGGGTCCACACACGTCGGTGGGTAGCAATCCCAAATCCTTGTTTGCCAACGCGGCCGCCTTCTTGACTTCGGCAAGGGCCCGGATGAGCGCAGGAAACGACCGGAGTGTGACACCGGTGATGTTGAAATTTTCGCGGGCACGGAGAGTCTGCACACCAAAATAAGCTTCGGACGGGACTTCACGATCACCCAACAAGTCGTGCTCCAGGCGGCTTTTACCCGAACTGTAAACGGAGGAAAGCAAACCGCGATCTCCAGCCCCCTGCACGCGGCTGAAAACCCAACAAGCCACATTGTGCTGAATTTTGCCGGCAAGCTGAGGATGCTCGGCCTGCATTTTTGCAAATGACTCCCGACGCAACAAGAGAAACTCTACATCCGTCAGTGCATGGCAAGTCGCCTGATGCAGAGTTCCCTCTTTGAGGAGCGAAGCTTCCCCCATAAATTGACCAGGGCCGTACATGGTCGTCGTTTCGTCCCAATCAGCCCTGCCCTGTTGAACCTGAAGCTCGACACGACCAGAAACAATGATGCGCAAGCGATCGCGCACATCGCCTGGAGAGTAAATGGCGTCGCCGGCTTTCGAAGTTGATTTTTGCAGGTAGGTCTTGATGACTTTGAATTCGCCGGGGGTGATTTCGGCAAAAATCGGTAAACCGGACAAAACAGTATCGGCCATGATTCAGTCTCCACAGGGAAGACTGACATTCCTACACAGATTCAGCTGTCTGAACAAGCTTGATGAACGCTCTCAGAGCCGCATCGAGCTCACTTGTGACCTCGGTGAACTGAAAGCCGATTCGGAAAAAATTCTCGCGCATCTGCATGTCATTTGAGCTGGGCAGCACCTTCAAACGATTTGCGATGATCCTTTGAAAATCATCGTAACTGCCCGACAAAACCGCTGCGGTCGTCTTTTTCGTCCAACGCACCGAGACTCTGACAGGCAACGGTGCAGTGCTTGGCAAATACAAATTGGCGTTCAGCTCGTCTTCATCGGCCCGAAACAAATCGGCCACCGCACCGTAGCGGGTGAAACAAGCCACACCCCCAAGACTTACGTCATCGATGCGCACACGCGGCGCAGATGCAACGTCGTCACGCAAAAACTTGGGCACAAAAGGAGCATCAAAGCGTTCAAGCTCAATTTTGCGATCCGAAAATTCCAAAAAAGCGGCACATGCAATCGGCACACGGAAGCGGGCGTTGGCGCGCCTCTCGAGCGCAACAAGCTTATCGGGCAACGCCAGCAAGATCTTGCCAGGAATACGCTGTTTGATTTTGGTGACAAAAATAATTTTCTTGGACAAAAGAATGAACTCGATGCGGACCAGACGATAAGGGGCGAGCAATTCGTCGCCGGCGGCGGAAATTCCCGAAACAACCAACGAGCCTTCGCTCGAGAGCAAGTCTTCCACAACACCACGGACCAATTTTCCATCGTTTGAATACTTGATGAGAACTTGAGTCTTGCGCCGGTTTACTTCGCGCAAAATTTCAAGCACCTGCTCCGGGCGCGAAAACGCAATAGCTTTTTCCTTGTGGGCAGACTTGTCTTGCCCCGTTGCCGCATTGGCCACTCGTTGGCCCTCCTGTTGCTTCAATGTTCGCAGGAGGTTAGCAAATCCGCAAGTCCGACACCGTTGAGGAGCGCCGTCACAATTCCGTGGGATGGCCGAATGTGTGCACCACAAAGATACAAGCCTTCCTCTCCGGTCCACGCGGAGGGGCGCTTCCAAAGAAGGTCAGCCACCGTCGGCGCATATCCATAGCCATTGAGAGTCAGAGAGTTCAGATACCTTCGGTGCGTCAACGGGGATCCCAACTCCGTCCAGACCAGCTCACCCTCGAGCTGAGGCCATTGCGCGACGATCCGTTGCGTCAAATTTTTGAGAACCCGTTCCTTCAGAACACGGTACTGCCGACCATAGCCTCCTTTGCTTTCGGGGACTCGGTAGAAATCAGGATCGTCTCCTCCCCAAATATCTGCGGAGGGTGGACACAAAAACATCGCCTGAAACACGCCCTGTGCACCCAGCTTGTTACCTTGCTCAATGGCGTCAGGATCCCGCAGCGAACCCATCGAGAGATACAGGGGAGAGCGTGAGGCAAGTTCAATCGGGTCATCGACCCGGTAACACGCCTCGGAATCGAGACTTCCCATCAACCAATAATTTCTGTTGGCGAAACCATATTTTTCAAGAGCTTTTCGGGTTGCAAAATAACCGACAACCAAAGCATGCGGAGCCTCGGCTCTGGCGAGTTTTTCGTTCATAAAAACCGACAACGACACTCCGCGTGCTGCCCGCGCCATTGCCCGCGGATCAGGAGTCCACACAACACTTTTCG
>JBDLRR010000325.1:0-3946 GCA_039799985.1 Pseudomonadota bacterium
GGCAGTGGTCCAGGCCTGTGGCGATCCGTCTCGCGCAGATTCTGCTTGAGACGGATTCTCCTTTTGTTCATCAACTCGAGCAGGTTCTGCGTGAGTCTGAGCCACGAGTGCGATCACCTCATCTCGCGCAAAATCTGCGCGAGATTGAACCTCTGGTTCTCCATGACTAGCTCGCGCAATTTTTGCTTGAGTTTGCCTTTGTGAGGGGACTTCGTTTGAGAGGTGTTCCGCACGCTTCTGAGACACTGATTGAGCTTGGTCAACTCGAGCAGTTTTTGCGCGATCTGAACTCACAACCGTCGGGGTAGCCGTAGTTTCATTTTGCTCGGAAAAATAAGACTTTTCGCAAGACTCAGGCGCAGGATCTCGCGCAGATTTTGCCTGAGCAGTGGTACTCAGTTTCTCACTCTCAACTCGATCAATTTCTGCTTGAGACGGGACGGTTGAAATCTTCTCCGACAGGTCGCCTGTCGATACCAAAGGGGAGGGTGCTTCAACCTCCATAACTCGCGCAAAATCTGCGCGAGTTTGGACATCTCCCTGACCACTACCATCTCGCGCAATTTTTGCTTGAGTTTGCTCATCGCGAGGCGCATCCGTATCTCGCGCAGATTTTGCGCGAGATGAAATCTCTAAGGCGGATCTCAGAGAATCGGTCGTCACCTCCTCTGAAGCAACAGCACCTTGGACCTCACGCACAGGTGGAGTCTTAACCTCTGAGCTGTAATCAACGTCTCCGCGTGCCGGCTCCTCGTCTCGCCACGGCCGACGCTTCTTCGCAATGGGGACAAATTCGGAGACCTGGCGCTTGAAAGCATCTCCAGGCTCACGAGTCTTAATTGTCATCGCTTGCATCCTCTCGGATTAGCTCATCCGTGAGTGCAATAATGTCCTCAGCAGCCGGTGACTTGCGATTAAAGAGCCACACTGCCTGCGCGTCTTTTTGAGCTTCCTTGAGATCCACATTCTTTCTCACCACTGTGTTGGTGAGAATCTCACGGTAGCTTTGCCGCAACACGCCCAGTGACTCTTGCGCAATCGCCTCGCGCACATCAAAGAGGTTGGGGATGACTCGCACATTTGGGCCGAAGTTCTGAAAGTCTTCCTGAAGGTCTTTGATGATTTCGAAAAGCTGTTTCAGACCGGTGACGGACAAGAAGTCGGTGGCGCAAACCACACAAAGCTCATCCGCTGCCAACAGAGCGTTGATGTTCAAAATCGACGCCGATGGATTGGTGTCGATAACAATGAGGTCCCACTGGTCTCGGATTTTTGCCAACTGCAATTGAAGTTTCTCAACCCGGCGGTTCTCGGTGTGCAGTTTTGCCTCGAGTGTCGATAGAGAGAGGCTTGCGGGAATCAAGCTCAGAAAGGGAGTGATGGGCTGGATCACTTCCTCGATGCTCATTTTGTCTTCGCCCTTGCCAATCATGCAATTCAGAATTGTGGGGCAGCTGTCGGTGATTTCGATTCCGAGAGCCAAGGTTGCATGCGCCTGTGCATCGAGGTCAATCAACAGCGTTTTGAGGCCCATTGCAGAAGCGCGCATGGCAAACTGTGATGCTAACGAGGATTTGCCCACGCCGCCTTTCAAGTTCGCAAAGACCTTAACCTTGTTGTCTCTCGGCTTAACAGCCTTGTTCTTGATGCGATCAACGATGACCGAGATGTCGTCCCAAGAGAACATCTTTTTAGTTGTGGTTCCCGAAACAACCTCTTGGCCTTTAATGGCATTGCTCTTTTCAAGCTGGTAGATCGCCGCACGGGAAGTGCCTAAAAGTTCCGAAATTTGTTTGATGTTAAATTGATAGTCTTGGAAGCCCAAACTGCGTGCGGATTTCGCGCCGGGCTTATTGCTTTGCTGTGTCGTTTTGTTCTTCAGAACTCGAGAACTGTTTTTTACACCTAATTCCGCTTCCATCACATCAAACCTCTTAATCACGAGAGTTCATTAAAAAACACTTTTTAGATCTGAGAACACAATAAAGTGTCACATCACCAATTCGCCAAGTCAACCAGCGTTCCGCTGAAGTTCAGAAAGTTGTGTTCAAAGCGGGGTGGTTTGTCACATTCTTGACATCGTTCTTCTCGATTCATTTGCGTTCTACCTTCTGCGACTTTGTGATTCTTTTTTATGCAGATAATTGCCCGAGCTGATCACTTCCTCTGCCGCAATAGGTTTCGCATGTTCCATTTGCGCGCTGCGATTGAGTGCATCTCGTGATTGAGCGACGAGGAGAACATCTTCAGCAGCACGGGTGACTCCGACCAACAGATCTCGCTGGCTGGTTCCCTCATCGACCAATTGGAGGACGCGCGTCGCTGTTTGCCCCTGCGCTTTATAGGTTGTCAGTGCCCACGCGTGCTCCATGTGCTGAGGAATGCGTGGGGCAATTGTCTTGAGTCGCCCGGATTCAGAGCGAATCTGCAAAGCATCAGAAGATACCTTCTGGACAACAAAACCCTCATTGTTGAGCTGATTGAGAGCTCTGTCGTTTCGATTCCAGATCATTTTATCGCCCTCTGCGACAGCAAGGGTGTGTTTCGAGAAAAGCGAAAAGCCGTGATGCCGCGACACGGGGATGTCGATTTTGATGCCATCCGATTGAACAGTGACGGTGTTTTTGATCGCGTTGGTTCCGACCACTTCATACTGTTTGTCTTTTTGGAGTCCGAGCGATTTGTATGAGCGGTGGGGAACGAGGACGTCATCGCTGCTGTATGAGAGAGCACTGCGCAGGCGTGCCTGCGAAACATCGAGCTTCCTTAAAACGGGAACGTGAATCTCATTTTGAAGAAAGCCTTGTTGTTTCAGTGAAGAGCGGATCTCGTGGGTCACGTCTGCACGGATGCGATTGGTACGCGCAAGGAGTAGGAGGGTATCATCCCCCAATGATGACTGCTTCTGAAATTCCTGAGCAATGCGCTTAACGCGACCCTTTTCCGTTGAGTGTTCAACAACCTTATCGCCCAAATGGGACAGGCCTTGGAGCACATCGCCCTGATTCATAGCGCGCACAGCCGCCTGCAGGGTGGGATCCTTTTGTCGCAGGCTTTCGTCCAAAATAATACGCGTGATGTTCGTATTCCTTTGAATATCTAAAAAAGGATTTCCGGCCTCCACAGGGGAAAGCTGCCTAACATCACCAACAAACAAAACGCGGGCTTTTTGGATCTCTGCCTTCTTGAGGAGCTCATGAAAGTCTTTCGCGGAGACCATTCCCGCTTCATCGACAATCCAAAGCTTCTTCTCATCCGAAGAAGGGGTACGCTGCAGTAGATGAAATTGAAGAGTCTGCGCATCGATACCTGCTTCTTTGGACAACTGACTTGCCGCAGCCGCTGACGGCGCAAATCCTTGCACCGCAATTCCCAAAAGACGGGCCTCATCTGCAATTTGCCGCACGGAAAAGGTTTTACCGGCACCAGCAACCCCCTGCCAAACAATATATTTGTCTTTTGTGCTGAGCGTTCTTTTTATCGCTTCAAGTTGCCCTGAGGTCGGTGCCAGAAACGTTCTCTGAAGTGGTCTCATCATATCGGCTAGGGCTGGCTTATTCTTTGCAGTCAGTTTGCCGTTGCCCGAATTTTCAAGTGCAGATGAAATGTCCTGACGCAGCGCTGTCAAATCCTGCAAAGACAACTGAGTCTCTGAACGGAGAGCCGTTTGAGCAGGCTCCAACATCTGAGTGATTTTGTCCTCTGGTAGACCAAAGCTTTGAAGTTTTTCTTTCGTCTGCGAAAGAGCAAGGTTTGCCCTTTCAGAGTCGAGTTTCCCAAGCCCTTGAACGCGGGCCAGAACAGCTTGCTCGGTTGAAAGCGGCTCATAAGAATCAATCCCAGATTCAATCAAATTTCTAATATTCGAATCACGTTCAACTGCGTCCTTCGAGGTAAAGACGTTCCTGTGTCGGGTCGGCAAAAGACGAAGCTCCTGCTCTTTTCT
>JBDLRR010000326.1:0-3388 GCA_039799985.1 Pseudomonadota bacterium
CACTGCAACCGGCCTCGCGAATCCTGGCCAAGTCGTTAATCCACTGTCGAAGCCCTGAACCAATAAAAGAATAGGTGGGACCTGCAATCAGTGCCGCCACCTTGGCAGATTCGAAACCATTTTCTGCGCAATTCAAAAACGTGTTGATGCCCGATGAAAATCCAGATCCGCCTCCACCACCAATACCAAGTTCGACTGCAGCTATTTCGGAATCGGAGGGAATTGGTACGCCCAACCCACGCCACAGAGCTAATTTCTGGGAATATTTTGTATCGAGCAGGTTCGAATTGTAGGCAACGTTGGGTGAAGCACCGGCTTCAATCATCGCTGCAAATTGAACTCTCTTGATTCGACTCATGCCCGCAGAACGTCCACGAAACAGCAGCTCGAGTCGACTGATTGGATTGTCCTTCACCACGATAAAAGGTATCTGTGAAGACATGACTGACTCGAACAATTGGTCGAAGTTTGGAACGTTGCCAGCATAGGCTGCAACACATTGGGCCGACGACTTGCAGCGCGTAACCAACTCTCTCAGATATCGAAGAATCTCTGAGAATTCGTCGATATGACTTTCCGCCATGTCTTGATTGGGTGGAATTGTGGAGTCAAGCAGCAGTCTGTCGACGCCAGACGGAAACTGACGCGCGTATTCAAGAGCGAATTCTGTTCCATATGAAATTCCATAGAACGAGACTTTTGGAAATCCCAAACCAATTCTCAATGCTTCAACGTCGCGTACGCCGCTGGTTGTGCTGAAGGCTGCCAATGTGATTCCGGCATTGTCGAGCAATTTCCTGCACAATTCTGAACTTTTTCGCTCTGCCTCGAGAATAGCATCCAACGTACCATTGCTTGGAGAAATGCTGGGGCATTCTGGAAGAACAAACGAGTGGGTGGTGCCACGCTGACCAATTGCAATCAAATCGCGATCCACTGCAAGTGATTCAATCTTGCTTGCAGCCCACTGAAAGGGACCTTCTCCATCATCACCAGGACCACCAAAATGAATCACAACTGGAGACTTGGACCTGGACTTGTTCGCAGCAAAAACCCGAAAGTAGGAGACCCGAATTTCACCGGCAGAAGGATTGTCCTTCTCAACCTCGGAAGTGATGATGCCACACTCAACTTCTTTTCCTTTTTTTATCGTCTCAGGCAATAAAATAGGACATGGCCCGTTTGTGGAAATCCTTTTGACCTCGCCCTGAACAACGACTGTCTTTTCCCGGCTTCCACAGTTCGACAAAATCGGAAGCATCAGCAGCAAAATCAAGCTCAGGATCCGTCGACAAGTCATCTGTCAAAGCCTCCGCAGAAGAGAATTCACTGATACATTTCATTAATTAAAACGGTCATTTAATTAAATTTGCTTGAGCGCCCCGAAATTAAGCCGAATCCAACTCAGACGCTCGTATACGGCCTGCAAATGATACACGAGCAATGCGCGTCTCCAAACGATGGGAGCCATGAAAAAAATGAACAGACTCAATTCAATCGTGTTTTCATCAATGTTGCTGTTGCATGTGGGGTGCAAGCCAAAAGAAGCGTCACTCCAGGATTCAAATACATCGGCGGTACCGCAGAAAAAATACGAATGGTGCAGACCTTCAAGTCAAGCTCTGACGTCGATCCTGGAAAGTGTTCGTGAATTTGAACGGAGTGGACGAGACTCAATCACCAATTCAAGCGACGGTAAAAGAATCAATCCTTCAGCTGTCTCTCAGAATGCTTTGGCTATGCTCGATAAGCCGCCCACCGACGAAGTTCCATCCTGCGGGAGCAACCTTGACAACGCACTGACGTCAACCGGTCAGCAGATTGCTGGAATCCTTGCTGGCAAAACACCACCAATTGCTCTCAACGCGACTGGTGGTAGCTGCGAATATGTCTCGAGATCGGGCGACATTTTCACTGCCACCAAACTACCCGGCGGTAAATATCGTATCCAGATGTCCAATTGCGAAGGACGAATCATAACTGAAATGTTGGTACCCGGACACGTCCTGAAGGGACTGATCCTTAAGGGAGTCTGAACAGCTCAATAAGTTGAACCGGACGCTAAACTTGCAGGATCTACACCAGCATTCTAATCTTCTCGGATTCACTCCTGCACTGAATCGGAGAAGTTGAGATGAGAATTCGCTTCCTGGCTTTGACCTTCCTCGCCTTGTTTTCACACAATGCCGCTGCGTCTGATGAGGCCACCTTTTCACTGTCACTGACTGGCGTTACCGCTTCAATTGAAAAGGAAGTCAGTAAACCAAACGTAGGCAGCCAGGAAACATATCAAATCACATCTGTGGACACCTTCGGGCTCGATGGAAGGTCAAACTTGCCTGCGGTGAAGCTTGGTCTCGAAATCGACAAGTACGTCATCTATGCGTATCCCAATGCTGCACCAGGTGGCCGGGAAATTTGGTTGGGTATCAAGACTGATGAAGACACGGAAGTAGGCGTCATCGTGGGAACCCTGCATCTTGTTTATAATCCGGCCACAATCGTTGACGGTAAATCCACAAAACTCACTTCTGCAGACAGGTTGGGATTGTTCGTCAATCGACGTTTGAGCTTTGATGACCAGCAATTCGACCTGCGCCTGAGTCCTTGGTATTCGATGGTCAACAACTCGTTCAGCGACAGATCATTTGATTCAAGCAGCAGCGAATTTGGAGTCTCTGCAGACGCTCTTTGGATCTGGGAAATCCAGTCCAATCTCGAACTTGGATTTGGACTCAACGTGGGCTGGAGTCAATCGAAAGAAAAGGTCGGCGGAACAGAGAACCGCACTGTTACCTGGACCAGAATGGGCCTCACACTCGCAGAAGCAACTGTCTTTTTCTGATGAACCTTTGCCGTATTTGAAAAAACAATCAAGCAACCTGTTCGGGTTGCGCGACGGCGGACTTCCAAGTCACTGCAACCAGTGTGACATCATCTTCTGCAGGTTGATCACCCCAGACAACCTGCGCTTTGGCCAAAATAGACTCCAACACATCCTGCGCCTCCGACTTTCCCTTCAGGGAAGACAAAAGACTGCGTCTGCTCAAACACATGCCACTTTCGCCATGATTCTCGAAAAGACCATCGGTGAAAAAGAAGACCGTCTCTCCCTTCTCAAGTTGCACAGTTTCAGCTTGAAAAAGTGAGCTTTCACTGTGGCCAAGAATGTGGCCAGATGAAACAATTGGGGAAACTCCATTCTCAAGAGAGATACGAAATGGCTGAGGATGTCCTGCGTTCACGATGTGAAGTTGGCCGTCGTCCAAATCAATGCAGGCGAAAAACATACTCATGAACTTGAGGCCGCGATTTGAACCACAAAACACTCTGTTCACCAAGCCGGCCAGGTCTTCCAACGCTTCTTTCCCATCAACAAATCTTCTTG
>JBDLRR010000327.1:0-16211 GCA_039799985.1 Pseudomonadota bacterium
AGATGACGAGCTCGGGCGGCTGTTTGAAGAAATCATGCGCGATGTTTCGGGCGAGGTTGAAGCATGAGAATTCTGGCACTGCGTGGCGAAAATATTTGCTCGTTGCAGAATAAGTTTGAAATCGATTTCACCCGGGAACCTTTGGCCAGTGCTGGTTTGTTTGCCATCAGCGGACCGACCGGAGCAGGCAAGAGCACCTTGCTCGATATGGTTTGTCTGGCCCTTTATCATAACACGCCTCGACTTTTTGCGGCTCCTCAGCGGGATATTTCGGTGCCCGATGGGCAAGAGGAAAAAGTCTCGGTCAGCGATGCGCGCAATTTGCTCCGCAAGGGAGCCGGTTCGGGTTTTGCGGAGGTTGATTTTTGCGGTGCTGATCGCAAGTCATACAGAGCGCGCTGGTCTGTGCGCCGCGCACGTGATGATTCTCGTGGAAAACTGCAAAAAATCAGTGTCAGTCTTCATTCCATTCCCGATGGCAAGTTGCTTTCGGATGGATTGAAAGAAGTCGCCGTTCTGAATGAAAAGAAAATCGGCCTGACCTTTGCGGAATTCACCCGTTCGGTGCTTTTGGCACAAAACGAATTCACCAGTTTCCTTAAAGCCGGCGACAACGACAAAGCCGCGATTTTGGAAAAGCTGACTGGTGTGGATGTGTTTTCGCGCATCGGGGCGCAGGTTTATCGGAAGAGCGAAAAGGCCGGCAAAGAACTCGAAATCCTGCGTAGCCAGTTGGATCAGCGTTCTGTGTTGAGTGACGAGCAACGTGAGGCAATGGGGCGCGAACTTGCCGAGGCACGTGAACGTTCGTCGCATTTGCGCAGTCTGCTGCAAACGATAGCCGACGAAAACAAAGGCCGAGAAGATTGCGCAGCGCTGCAGTTGCAGCTGGGCAAGATTGCCGAGAACGAGCAAACCGGGAAGCAAAAACAAACTGAACTCTCCGAGACGTGTGTTGCGCAGGAACGTGAATTGCAGACGGCTCGCGATAATGCTGCAGCGCAAGAACCACAGCTTGACGCTGCACGTGAACTCGATGTGCGTTTGAATTCGTTGGGTGAAGATCAAAAACGTGCAGAGGCAGAGCTTCAAGCAAGGCAAAATGAACTGACGGCAATCCGCAGAAAATTTGCCTCCATCGAATTGGATGTGAAGCAATGCGAAAAGCAATGTGCCGAAGTTGCAGAATGGAAGGCTGCTCGCCCGCACCTGCGTCCGTGGGCCGAAAATTGGTCGATGCTGAGTGATGTATTTGTTCGCTCCCAAACGCTCTGGAAAAAGCGGACAGAACTCAATCAAAAGCTGGCCGAACTCGAAAGCAAGTTGAATAAAAGTAAAATCGACGTCAGTCAGGCGCGGCAAGAAGTTGATAAGTTGAAAAAAGAAGCAGGCGAGCTGGGCAGCCGCATGGCAAAGCTGGAGGAAGAACTTCGTTCGCTGAATGCAGAGGAATGCGAACAAAACAAGGCAACTGCAGAACGCGAAGCGCAGACGATGGGAAATCTCATCGAACTCAAAAAGGTGCATGACAAAGACTTTGGCGAGAAAGCCGAGATTGTCGCTGACATCACCCTACAGAAAAAGAGAATTGCCGATGCCGCGGTGGGACTTGAAACAGCTCGCCGCAACCGCAGCAGCGTTGAACAAGAGCGCGCGGTTTTGCTGACCATGAAGGAAAATATTGAGCTCAAGGTGTCGCAGAGCATCATGGCACTGCGGGCTGCGCTTGTGCCTGGAGAAGAATGCCCCGTATGCGGATCACATGAGCATCCGTTTGCAGCCAAAGATGTTGAAAATCCGTTGCGCGAATTGCTGAATGATTCACAGGCAAAGTTGGCCGAAGTCGAAAGGCTTTTGGCAACAGAAGCGCAGACCATTGCCGACTGTACCGCGGCCCAATCGGCTGCCGTAGAGATTGTTGGTCGACAAGAACGGCGACTGGCTCAAGTGGACGTGCAGATGCAGTCGCGAATCGCCGAGTGGACGAAGCTGAGGTCAGAAGACAAAGATGTGTTCATCGGATCCGTGGAACCGTTGGAGAGCGCAGAACTCTCAACCCTAGAGTCTGCGCTTGCCCAGGCCAGCGAACGTTTGAAGGATGCGACTTCCCGTCTGAAGAAGATTTCCAGTTTGAATGCAGAGCTGCAGAACGTGTCCAAGGAAAGACACTCGAGTGCAGACAAAATGCAAAAGATGAGCGCAACACTGCAAATCTATGAGACCACCATTTCATCGCAAGAAGAAGCACAAAAGCAGTTGAAAGTTCAGCTCGAGGCCTCAACGCTCGAACTCGAAACAGAACTCGAGAAACTCGACCGCGCTGCAGGGCATGCACAATGGAGGGGGGCATGGAATGCCAATCCTCACCAGGTTGCCACTGCCATGGAACGAGAGGTTGGCCAATGGCTTGCGAAGCAGAGCGAAGGCGAAAATGTTGAGCGACGACTTCAGGACATGCGTCCTGAGGTGGCGGCGACGCAACAACTTGTGCAGTCGACCGAACAGGCTGCACGTAAGGCGAACGAACTCGTGCAGACAATCCGAAAAGCTGTCCAGGACGTGCGTGAGCAACGTGGCCAGATCTTCTCCGGTCGGTCTGTCGCTGAAGTGGCCGGCGAATTTGCCAAGCGGATCCAAGAAGCGCAGCAGAAGCTCGACGACAGTCGTCGTGAGCTTCAGAAGTTGCAGGTCGATTTGGCGGGTCTGGCTGCAAGGCGCACAGAAGTTGCGGGCGGCATCGAGCGGATGCTGAAAGAATCACAAGCTCGGATGCGGAACATTGCAGAGACACAACCTCAGGCGGGGTTTGAAGTCGATCTGACTTCGACGACCGAATCATCAGTTTCTTCCGAGTCAGCTTCTGAGCTTAAAAAATTGTTGGTGATCGACAAACAAGTGCGGGATCTTTTGTCTGCGATAGAAGCAAATGCGATCGCCTTGGCAGGTCAACTTGAGGCAGACAAACGCAACAACGCCGAGCGGCGAGAACTTGCTGACAAACTCGTTGAGTGTGAGAGAACCTGGCAACGCTGGAGCCGGCTCTCGGATCTCATTGGCTGCTCTACCGGCAGCCGCTTCCGCAAAGAAGCACAACGCTTCACTCTTGCGGTTTTGCTTGCGCATGCGAATCATCATCTGGAAACTTTTGCGCCGAGGTATCGTCTGCAGACGATGCCGGAGTCACTCAATATCCTGGTCGAAGACCTTGATGCCGGTGGCGAGCAACGCTCTGTGTGGTCGCTTTCGGGCGGAGAATCGTTCCTGGTTTCTCTTGCATTGGCAATGGGGCTTTCTACCTTGTCGTCCGAGCAGGTTCATATCGAGTCGTTGTTCATCGATGAAGGCTTCGGCAGCCTCGATTCCGATTCTCTCAAAACAGCACTCGATGCGCTCGATGCGTTGCAGTCCCAGGGCCGCAAGGTTGGTGTCATCTCCCATGTTGGCGAAATGTCTGATCGCATTGGCGTGCAGATTCTTGTTCAGCCGCAAGGGCAGGGCCGAAGCCGGGTTGTTTCTCCGGGGATCTGATTGCCGGTCAATTTCCAAGATCTGATTTTCTGTTTGCCTTGATTCCAAGTTTGCACACCGAAGTTTTCACTCCTGAAAGCATCCTTGTCTGAAGGTGTGTTTGCCTCCTCATTTGTTGAAGCCAAAACAAATCCTCTTTAGTTCAACAAGCTGTCCCTGATGCTCTTCGATTCGCGTCCATGTTGATTGTTTTGTTGCTTAAACATTTCATCAGGAGTTTTTCATGAAAAGTCATTATTTGGCGCTGACAGCTCTTTCGACTCTTGGACTTTATTCGGGCACATCTCATGCGGCAAACATCAGTTTTAACTTCCTGGTCAACAGTTCCGGCATGGATATCTACGCTTGCGATGCTGGTATCCTTGACCAGGGAACCGGCGGAGCGCAGTCAAATATCCAGGCAAGCGTGGGCTCATACAATTCTGGAAATGCGGTTTCATATTCTCCGATTGGCGTTCAAGGAAACACCCAGTTTGGTCCGCCTCCATTTCACACGGTGGCGTATCCAGGCGGATATTTGAGCTTGACTCCTGTGCTGACCAAGTTGGACAACGTGATTGAAAATCTTGGTTCTGGCGGTGGGTTGATTTTCAACATCGCATCCGACACCTATGGCGCACGTTACTTTGTTGATATCTGCGTACGTGGACCGAATCTTCCGTACCAGCCAGGAACCTATGCATATCACCTTGATGATTCTGTCACTGCGGCGGATGTTACGGCAGCACAATACCTGAACAATGCCTTGGTTGATGCAGCAGGTACTGTTGTGTGTGATGCACGCACAGGTGGTCCAGGTGAGTGGGGTTCGACCCTCATCCGCGACAATCTTACCTTTGCTCCGGGCAGTTTCTTGGCGCTCGATGGAATTGGAACATGGCCAATTTATCCAGGTGGCTGGGGTAGCCCCGCTGGCGTTGGTCCGGTCAACGGCAGTGCTGTGAACGTCTTCGGTGCTTTGGGCAAAGATTTTTCGATGCCAGCGCCAGTCAAGTACTGCGTTGTTCGTTACATCTTCCGCGAGACTTCGGGCGCACAACGAATTTGGGACCCAGCACAAGCCAAATTCAACATCAACATGAATTTCCTGAACACATCGTACACACCTTGATAAACTCGGAGGCCGCTTTTTTATGAAGCCCATGTCTTTGGGAATGATGATCTCTTTCCTTTCTTGTTTGGCATCAACAGTGGCATGGGCTGATTACAAGAGCTCCATACCTGCGGCGATACAGCTTCATGTTTCGCCGCAGGGTGGATGGTCGGGGAGCACGGCCACCTTGCCTCCGACGGCCAATTTCAGCGGATTTTCACAATCCGATGCCGGCCGTTGGTTCACCATTACGTCGGGACCAGAATTTATCAATTTACTTGGTGGACGTTCTGCCTCGTTCAACGGTCAGCTGGTGCCCGACAAATGCACTGTTCTCAATTCGCCTTTGCCGATTGTTCAGAATGATTGGGACTTCAAGAAAAGTCTGTATCAAAAGCAAACCCGCCAATTGCACACTTGCTTGCAGGTTCGCGTGCATGACCCATCAGGGCTTATTCCCGCTGCCGATCAACAAGAGTGTCAGGTAGAGAGAGTCAACGAGCGTGAGGCCGTTGTTTCTGGTGGTGTGTGTTTCTTTCAGATCAGCCCACTTTCGAATTTTGAACTCAAATATGAAATCAAACCACAATGCGCAGATTCCAGTCAGTTTGCGGCGGTCGGACTCGAACCGTTGGATATTTTCGCGTTTGGTGGCTTTTACGTTTCCGGTGATGCCACAGGGCGGAGTCCCAATCTCAAACCATTGGGTTCAACCGCATTGCGCATGACGATTGAGGCCTCGGATTCGGTCGTTCGCATGTCGACAAACATGGGGCAAGGAACGCCACGATGGCCGGTTGTGGCACATCCGGATGTTCACATGGGAGAGTTTGAAATTTTTCAACGGGACGATGCGTCACCGGCGGTTCTGACCACGCGTCTTTTTGCGCGCAATGCCTGCCTGGAGCAAGACAATACCGAATGCAACTTTGGATTTCCGATGGGCATGCAATTCAATCTTGGTGAAGTGCGCGCAGACGGAAAATTTCAATTGATCGATCAATGGTACACCGGAGGGGTGGTTCCGCCGTTTTGGCAAGGATTCATGCCTGCCAACCGCGAACTGGCGAATGCTGCTTTTCGCAAAGGTCAACGCTACCGTTTGGAAGCGGATCTGACCTGGATGTCGATGTATTACAAATTGTTCCGCGATGGGTTCACGAATTTTCTTGTCAGTCTTGGACTTTGGAAGATTGATCCGAACCAACCGTTGGTGCCGCTCCGGCCAGTGGCAGCAATCCCGGGTCTGAAAGGGCTTGTGCCTCAACAACCTTTGCCGGATTTTGCTCCACTCGTTCCGGGAGGAGCAAACGACATGTCTGTTGAGCTGAATCGTTTGCGAGGCCTTGTGGTGGATTTGAGTTGGCCGCCTCTTTACGAGCAATTGTGCAGCGGAGATGCCTGTGTGCGTGCGCTTGATGGACAAGCCCGCTTGAAAGTCGGCATCGACTTCACTTTCGACGGTATCGTCAACGGCAAAGCGCAGACTTCGGCTCACCGTGTATGGCGCGAATCTTCCTACTTGTCTGAATACGTTCAAAGTACAGACGCCATGATGAGGCCACAATGCGAATGAAATACAGAAAAACAAGGGTACAAAGACAAGTTGCGTTTTTTTTCGCCTTTGCTGGCACAGGCGTATTTGGCGAAGCACGGGCGATCAATGTTGACATTGCAGGCGGGTGGCCCTGCAATGTTTGGCTGAATCAGCCCGGCGTGAATGGCGCGGTTGCCAATTTTGCAGGATTCAATGTGAAGTCGACTCCGTCCGCCAGCAGCTGGAGTTCAGGTTCGGTATCTGGCGAAGTTGCAGATTATCTTTCCAATCTTGGCAAATCATTCGATGCTTCGATTGGCACCTTGCCCCTTCTAGAACCACTCGGATTCAACCTCGCATCTGAGAACTTTGGCGCAAATTTTGGTGTCGATGTTTGTATTCCGGTCATCAACGCCACACGTGATGATCCGGTTGATTGGGAGGTGATTGTTACCAGTATTGGCCCATTGATACCGCCCGCAGAGGGGGATTGGTTTTTGCAGACGACTCCCAAAGTTCAGATGCAGCTTTTGGCATCCAATTGCAACGGAGCAGTGAACAGTCCGATGTCGACTTCGAATCCCGAGAAACCCGGAAGCTGCTTTATTGAATCTGTTCCGGTTGTCGGTTCTGATTCCCTCAACTTTTCGGGTCAGTCGCTGACGTTCAAATTCAAGAACATGGCCAGTCGCGAGATGGCGTTACGTTTTTCGCTGGCAGAACAGTCGACTGCGAAGCGTCCTTGGAGACTCGATGCAGGTGCGGTCAATATCGACTTGATTGACGACCCACTACCACCCCTATTGGTTGGTGATTTGCTTGGAAAGCAGCTCTTCTATGCTCCGGAAAACGACATCGTCGCGTGGCCCGGTTGCGCAAATTTTACCTCGGCATCCGGAATAGCATTCAAAACAATGAATCTGCAGGGTCCTAGTTCAAGCCTCGACCTGCGCTGGACGGGCGAAGATGTCGATTGCACCAAGCAAAGTGGTTGTGCCGATGGCAACAATGGCGGAAACAATTTCAGTTTTCCGGTTTCTGTTTATCTTGAGGATGGAAGTCCGGCAAACTCTGGAACGCCTGCCACCGCCAAGGTGAAAAATTTCATTGGAAATTTCAGCGACAGTTCATTCAGTGGCGAGACACAATTTCCATCCGATGCAAAAATTGAATTCTTGACCGAATTTGATCAGGTTTATCGTGATGGGAGTAAGGCCTTTTTCTCGACAACCGTATCGCGCCTGACAGGACCCGGCCAATTTCGCAGTTGCAGGGTTTGGTTCAAACGCGACAACGGGTTCTCGTGTGCGTCTTTGCCCACGCCAGAGTTGCAGAATATTTGCAACAATATGCTCTAGCAAACGTTGTTGATGAAATCAGATTCCCGTGCTCACGAAGGCAAAGGACACAGGGCGCCAATTTCGAATTTTGGCTGCGCAGGGTTCACAAAAGAATGCCTGGGCCCAAATCGATAGACCTGCAACGACACCCCGATTGATTGCATGACAGTGCGTCACTCCACTTTTCGCCACAGATCTCGATGATACTTGGTCCTTGAAAGGCGAGGCTGCAGTCTGCAAAGGTCGGAAACCTAACGATGTTTCTGACATCGCAGCCTTGACTCATTCTCAAAACGTCCTCGTTTCCGTTTATGTAGGCCTCCGTGGAAAAGCGAAAGCGTTTCTTGACACCCAATATTTCCAGGTCTGCAAAGCAAGGCCTGGTAGTTAAGTAACAGCGGTCGAGATCTCCTTTTAAAATGTCATATTCGACCAGTTTTATTGGCGCAGGGCAGCCGTCGCTGTTGCACGTTATGCTTTGCCCTTTTTTCGGCAGTGCAACTGAGCGCTGCGCATCATTTATTCTTGGCCCAGAAAAGCTTAATTCACAGCCACTGGGCCATGTGTTTGAAGGAAAGTCCATTCCTGCGCATTGCCCACTCAACCCCAAGGCGTTCCAATCCGCCGAATTCGTCACATAAAAATGATAGCGATAGATTTTCTCACCAAGACGCAAGTCAGCCCAGCAATCCTCTTTTCTTGCAGGGGTGTCAGCTGAAGAAAGGCTTGCGCTGCATCCATCGCCCGGCAGGATTCGCGCAGCCATCACTTTTGCATAGCTCAGATCTGCTGCCGGGCTTGGTAGGGGTGTTGGTCCACTGGCTGGAGTATTAGATGTTGCGCTGCCTGCAGACGAGCCTGCAGCAGGACTCGCTTCTGCTTCCCCGGAGGCCGGAGCAGTTTCGCCCACTTTCGGTTCCGAAGAATTTGCGCTCGCGTTCGTTGGCTTGGCTTTCTTCTCGCAACTCAAGGCGGTGAGTAAACTGAACAACAGTACCACTTTCGAAAACATGTTTCTTCCTTCCACTCAGGCCGAGGAACGAGGCAACAGTCCGAACGGAATCGTATTATTCGCTTCAAAACATGAGCATTTCATTCTCTCACTGAAATCAGGTTTAATAATCACCCGGAATGATTAAAAAAATCCCAGAAACAAGCAAATCTAACTTAATCTGATTGCTTGAGGTACAGAGCCCAGATGTCGCGGCGAAGCCGAGAACACTGATTGAGGAATTCCTTGGCAGTACGTCGATGATGAACCATTTTTTTAATTTAAGTCATGCTCCTCTACTTTCTGCCGAAAGACCGACTGTGGAGGCTTACTTAATGAAGAACCCCTCTTTAATTATTTCAACATTGCTGTTTGTGGGCTGTAAGCCGGTGCCCACGTCCGCCGAGGTTTCAACTGTCATTCAGCCGCAAGTTGCCGACGACTGCTGCTTAGAAAGACTCTTCAAGGTCAAAAGCACTGTTGAACCCAAACATATCAGACCCTCAGGTGAAATTTGGACCTCAAACAATCTGACAAGAAACTGTTCGCTGTTCGGCAAGACTCAAAAGGTATTGGCTAACAATGTGTATTCGATTGTCGATCAGAAGGTTGACCTCAAGTTCAACGACAAAGGTGGCACCGATCACGGTTCTATTGTGTTCAGGTTGAATGTGGCGAATGCTCGAAATTCTGGAGACAAGTCCGAGGTTTCGCTCTATTGTTCCTTCCGCGGAGTACACTCGACATATGATTTGCGCCGGAATGCGAATGAGCAATTGAAAGCGCTTTTCGTGAGTGCAAAGTAAAAAAATCCTATTGAGCTCCGCTCAGATGAAACTCATCGCAAGCCTGGGTCTTTTTTGCAATGGGCAGGTGATACAGAATTGCGTGCCTTGCGCTCTTTGCTTTGAAAGGCATTCCATTTCAAAAATTGAATTGTCGATGTGCTGATTATCCTGGAGGTCTCAACGCGTATTGAAACGGTGTGAAGTTGCCTTTGTAACCCAGCAGATCGCGTGTGTGGAGAAATCCTTGGTTGTCGATGACGCGTGCCAGCGACGATGTGTCGTCGATCCAGCCAACGAACATAAAAACGTGGGCCGGAATTCCCCGAGAACCGTCGAGGTCGAGTGTGAATGCCACATCACCCGGTGCAAGGTCACGCAGATTTGAAACACGCCTCCATCCGAGGTTTTGTTCCAGGTATTCCGAAAGGGCAGCTGTCCAGGTGCTGATGTTGTAGCCCTTGCCATTGAGGGCTTTGGGCACGGGAACTCCCACGTTGCGCAGTGCGGTGCTCATGAATGCAACGCAGCCGTTTTGGGTTGTGCCAAACCAACTCATCACCTGAGAATAAACCGATTTATAATTTGTTGGATTGGAATAGAAGGAAAGCAACTTGCCGGCGACTCCGCGCAGGTTGGCAGGCGTCCACGGTATGTTTCCCGGACCAACGATATTGGGTGAGGGGGCGGGCGGGGCTTTTTTGCCGCGCAGAACATCGAGTGGCCAGCGCATGCTTTCGCAGACGAATCCCCATTGAAGACTTTTGCATTGTTGAACCTGATTTTCTTTAAAGGGACCATAACCGTAGTCTTGGTCGCTACAAGCATCGAGTGTGGAATTGAAAACGCTGCCGGGTGCGCAACGTGCTACACCCCGCAGTGCTCCTGCAAAATAGATGTCCCAATTCTCCTCCGCGCAGTCTGCTGATCCTATGCCGCGAAAATTCTCGCAGGCTTTTTTCATTTCCTGCGGAAAAGGACCGATGGCATATTGGTTTGTCATGCAAACTGAATAGACGGGGTGCAAAAGGGCCCCGTCCGGACACCACAGTATCATTTGTGTGGTGCCGAGGGGAGGGTGGGAAGTTCCAGGCACTGGTAATTGTGAAGCTTTCCGCAGTGGCGATCGATATGGGAAAACTTGGTCACGAAATCAAGGCGCACATTGCTGCGGCCGGAAGTGTTGCCGTAACCCGGGTAGCCGACGTTGCCATGATAACCTGGATATCCAAATCCGTATCCGGCATAGGGAAAGTCTGTCGAGTGGCAACTGCTGTCTTCGTTATCACAGCGATCTGCAACATCGAAGGCGTCTCCGAAATGTTTTCCATAGTACCATGTGGATCCCACACGGAAGTTTCCTTCCCAACCACTCAGGTTTCCACACACACGGTATCCGTGGCAAAGCCGGCCTTGGTCGAAAATGAAAAAGTTCATGGTTGTTCCGGAAGGCAAATTCGCACTGGACTCATGGCAGTCCAGAAAAACGGTCATTTTCTTGGGACTGGCGACGTCGCCAGAGTCGTCCTTCATGACAATCACGAGATCCTGACAAGCTCCGGGTGGAGTTACGCTTCCCGTGGTTTGGTCGGCCATCGCGACCTGGTTCGACAACGTAACAAACATCAGTGCTTGGGCACAAACAGCAGCAGACATGATCTTTTTCATTGTGCTTTCTCCTTGGTGAAACTTGCGGAACGAACGTGAACATAAAATCCACTCCTGCCGATGTCGACGCCTTACTGTTCAATCTTCCTGAATTGGGAAAATCTGCTGTGGACGGGGTGAAGCCAATCAGAGCTATATGGACTCAACACAAAAGGAGGTGTCACGCATGCAGACGTATGTAGGCGAACGCGTGTTGAGGCGATGGGGTCTGGCATTTTTTTCGGTTGTTGCGTTCATGGAGGCGCGTGCAGATCCGTGGGTACCTGGCCCGTGCGGAGCAGATGGGTTCTGCACGATTATCAGTGTTCAACATTCGGTTGAGCAACGCAATCCGCAACCCGCTGGAGTGGTGATTGGAACACTGGATGACGACGGTTTCAAACCATCACCTGTGAATGCAGGTGGCGCGCGCAAGATCTGCCGAAAGGAAGTGCGTGTTCCACGAATTGTTCACGATGCTGTGACGCATATGTTCAGTGCGGTCGTCGACAAAGGTGTTGCCGGGGCATTGCCTCCGTCACTGACGCCTTCAGAGCAAACCATGCTGCTTTATTACAACACGATTATGCAACAAACGTTGAATTTTCAGTGCGACAAATAAACCATTTCCTAGACGAAGGAGGATATTGAATGAAAAAGATTTTGGGAACGATTCTCTCGTTGGCTGTGTGCGGAACCGGATATGCTCAAGTGCGCAAGCCCGAAGGTGGTGGTGCCAATTGCTCACCCGATGGCCAGTGCGTCATTTTTGAAGTGAACATTCAAATGGACAGCAGTGCCGATCGTCCGCTCATCAAAAACTCGCCGATCATCTATCTGGATGACACGAATTCCTACACCACCACCGTGATTCGTCGAGGTGACGTGTGCACCAAACAGGTCAAGGTTCCTTATCCGGTTTATGAATCGATTGCCGCCATCATGGCGACACTTGATGGCACCAACGGAGAACCTCCACCTGCATTTACACCAGCCCAGCAAACCATGCTTTTGTTCTATACAACACTTATGCAGCAGACCTTATCGTTCACGTGTTCGACATCAGACCTGAGCTGATTTGACGTCGATGTTTTAGGGTCCCCAATGGTCGATTGATCTCGATTCATTGGGGACATTTTTTTTTGATTTCTGATCAATTGGGACTTTCGTATCAGCATTCCTTCGCCCGGACGCAAGTGAATAATGCGCAATCGTGTTGCATTTTGGTATTCGACATTTGAGGTTTCTGTCGCTTGTCACTAATCTGCGACGTTCGGCCCGGTGATGGGTTGACCCGGAGCAACATGATTCGATGGACAAAACCATTCAAAAAATAGCCCGAGGATACTTGCGATTCCGTGCAGACTTTCTTGCAGAATCGGGCGATTTTTATCGTAGCCTTGCCAGCCATGGACAAAAGCCACGCGTTGCGATCATCTCGTGTTCTGACTCGCGAGTGGACCCGGCTGTCATCACCGACACCAAACCTGGTGAGATGTTTGTTTTGCGCAACGTTGCCAATGTTATTCCCGAACGCACCAGTGAAACTGCCTGGGGCGTGCGTGCCGCACTGCAATTTGCGATAGAGGTTTTGGAAGTTGATCACTTTGTTGTCTGTGGTCATTCCGGTTGCGGCGGCATCCAGGCTGCACGGCGAAACGAAATGCGCGGTCCGCATGGTCAACGACTCGATGATTTGAGCGTCTGGCTGCGACACCTGAGTGAAAAATTTGCGCCTTTGGAGGAGCAATCAAACCAGTTGGAACCTGAATTGCGCGACGAATTCTACGAAAAAATCGGCATCATCAATTCTATCGGCAATCTATTTTCGTTTCCGGAAATCGAGCGAAGGGTAAAGGAAGGAAAGCTTCATCTGCACGGATGGTATTTTGATATCCAGCGTGGTGAATTGATGGCTTACGACGCTCCTACGTACAGCTTTGTGCCGTTCGACAAACTGATTCAGATCTGAGCGTCAAGACAGACTTCGGTTTCATGCCTTCTAGATGCCTGAGTCCGCATACAAGAGGTTGATTCCCTCAACGTCCTTCGCATTCGGATAAATGATTGAAAGATTGAAGTTGAAAGTCCTGTAATAGCATCGGCTCATGAACGAGAATGGGTTGTATGCAGACACAACTCGGAACTCACCCGGAGCATCGCCTGGTTGTTCTGCAAAATCATCACAGGTTCGCTCAGGATGAGCGTCTTCATGCCTCAATCCAATCACGTGACCAAACTCATGAATGGCAGCCGTCAGGGCAATGTTTCTTTTGCCCTCTGAGTTCAGCTGGGCAAACAGAACTTGAAAGTCCGGATCGACATCCTTGAACGTTCGATTGAGAACAAGACGCATGGGGCGATTGGCGTCGCGCAACCGGGGATGACCTGCACCGGGCTTTTTGGAGTTGTTTTCTGCAACGAGGGTGTTGATGAATGCTCGGAAGTTTTTGTCCCAATTCGATCCCGCATCGTCATAAACAAACAACCTCACATCCGAAGGCTTTTCGGGTGTGCATTTTTGCCAACCAACAAATTTTACAACCGTTCGTTCGTAAGCGCGGGTGACTTGATTTTCAATTTCACTCCGGAATGTCTGTGTTGCGTTGGATGTAAATTCCCAGCAGACGTCGAGTGTTTTTTTATTCCAACGGGAAAATGCAACTGTCTTCAATGAAGATTTTGGGGACTCAAACTTTGCAGGAATTCCGCAGGCGACGCAAAGCATTCCCAGAAAACCAAACACCATAACATTGAGAGCCATCTTGACCTCTTCCCATTTCCAGATTGCTGGGGGTTGGTTGAATTCAGTTCTCCTCAAATGACGGCGCATGGTTAGCAAAAGCTTGTGGGATGGTAAACAAAAAATGGTGCAAAATGAGCTAAATGCCGAAGAAATCCCTTGCTCTGTGGTGTGAAAGGGGGTACCTCGCAACCATCGTTTGTTTGTGGGATACAACTCAAGGAAATGCCATGAAAAAATTGCTTTCGATGTTGCTCGTCTTCTCTATTTTCCAGGTTCAAGGTTGGGCTCGCGCCAGCCAAGGCACACTCGACACTTCCTTTGCCCAAATGGCTTCCGAAATTTCCAATGGCAAGCTCGACAAAGAAGGCATCGTCAATCGTGCCAAGGAGATTGTGGTCGATGCCAAGGCGTCGGGCATGACTGAGGAAGAATTCATCAGCAAGATGTCGCAAAAGATGGCCCTCAACATGAGTGACGCAGATGTTGCCAAAACTGTTGCCGAACTGAAGGAAAAGCCTTCAATGGCCAAGATTGATGAGCTGGCAAATCAACTTTCGACGGTCAAAAATGGCGATAAATTCCTCATGGTGCTGCTGACGTTTGCGATTATGAGCGCCCTGCTGATTGGTTTCTTCTTCATGATCGCAGATCCCCACTATCCTCGCTAAGCAAAATGCGAAGATCACTGTTCACAGTTGGTTTGATACTTTGTTCGTGGATGCCCGAGGCATGTTCTTCAAAAGGAACACACTCGCGTTTTCACACAATTTACAAAGACGACAATCGAATCCCGGTCCATGGAAGCAGTTCAAATCTGTCGGTTTATTCAAGCCAGGTGGCGATGCTGAGCCATCAGTACTCGGTTCAATCGAGCAGTCCGTCTGAAGTTTCATTCAAACAGCGCAGGTTGGGTGATGTTCTGCAACTGTGCAGCAACGAGGCATTCCGTGAACAATGGATGTTGGGCGACTGTACAGGGTTCAGCCTTGATGGGAAAAATCTGGTGACCGCGCGTCATTGCATTCCCGACGAAGCAAGCTGCAACAGTCGACTGTTCGTTTTTGGTCGCGCAAACCCATCCGAATTTTCGTTTTCCACTTCCCAATTGCGTTCTTGCAAAAATATTATTGCAGCCTTGGAAAAAGAAGAAGGGGATTTGGTGTTGGTTGAGCTCGACAGACCTTTGGAGAATTTTTCCGGGATCTTGAAACCCGCTTCAGATCAGGCGATCGACCTTGCCAACGCGAATACAGCTCCGAATGGTCTTTTCACAATCGGGCATCCATTTGGCATTGCCCAAACGGCCTCTCCAATCGAGACCGCTTTTCAAGCGCTCAACAATATCTTCATGAGTGCCCGTGCAGACGTTGCCCAGGGGATGTCGGGTGCTCCCGTGATTGATGTGCAGAAAAGTAAAGTTCAGGGTGTGTTGGTGGGCGGAGAAGTGGATTTGGAATGGAACGAGGCAGAGAGTTGTAACCGTTCCAAGAACTGCTCTGGTGATAACTGCTCTGGCGAAAGATTTGCAAATCCTGCCGCGATTCAAAAACTTCTGAGTTCAGTCTTTTGAATCACGCTTGTTGAACTTTTGACACTCCTCATCTTGACCCTTGTTGTGCTGAGCAACGGCAGAATTGTTCATTGCCATGCCCCAGCACGTTGGGCACACTGTTTCTTATCATTGAAAAATGTGGAGGTGTGCTGATGCTCTCAAGAAACTTGCGGCTTGTTTCCTGCGGATTGTTCACAGCAGCGGCTTTGGTGGCTGGATCTTGTGGAAAAAAGAAATCCTCTGATTCTGGTGATGACAAAAATCAAAGTGCAGCTCAATTTTCATTGTCTGGACAGCTGGCGATCAGCAGTTCCCTGAATTTTGCCGGCGCAAGTTCACCCGACACGATCTACGCGATTCCGGCAAATACCATCGAAAATATTTACAGTTTCAGAAAAGAGAGTTTGAAAACCATCAACGTGGGTGCAGATGGAAAATTCGCCGCCAGTGTGGATGCTAACCAGGGCGATGTGTTGTTTGTGGCTTTCGACAGTAAAGCTGCGAACCGCATGGATGGAATCCGCGGGGTGTTGTCTGTGAAAGACGACAGCGGTTCGCTGATGCGCATTCCCGCCCAAGACGGAAAGACTGCAGTGGATCTTGGGACCATGACCTCTGATTCCGCTGGCAAAGAGTTTGTTTCAGGCAAAAAGACGGATGACGTCCAATCGTCGTTTTCGCTCGACCTTGCCAAGATGAAAGAACTCGCACGCACCGATGACTCTTCGCGCCAGCTCATCAACGTGGCTGCCAACATCCGCGATAACGGAGATTTCTTCTTTGCCAAGCCTTATATGGTTTTCAATGGAAAATCTTCGTCAATCAAAAACACTTTTTCTCAGATCACCGACAGTAAATACAACGGTTACGGATTGTATTTTGTGGCTCGTTGGAACGGCGTCAAGGCTGAAGATTTCTGCAATGGCGCGAGTGCTGCCCACAAGCTGAAACTGATTCCACCGACCAATGTGAAACCTGCAATGTGCAACGAC
>JBDLRR010000328.1:0-7047 GCA_039799985.1 Pseudomonadota bacterium
CGTGCAGATATCTCCAGACACCGGGTCATAGTTCTTTTGGAAAGATTCTTCTGCATCCCGGAGCATCTGAACGTAGAAGGAAAGACGATCGGAAATCAGTTTTACAAATTCTTCCTGAACTTTCATTCCGACGGGCGCATCGGCAAGATGTGGGACAACCGAAAGCTTCTGGATCGTCGCGATCGGTTCACCGCCGAGAATTGAAATTCTCTCGGCCAGCGAGTCGGCAATTTCGATGACGTCGCGGGCAGTGTCATCAAACAGCGAGTGCAGACCTGCGAAGCCCCCACCCCGCACGTTCCAATGTGCGTTCTTGAGCTGAAGATAAAGTTCAATTCCGGCGCACTGAACCGGCTGCAGCGCCCTGACAAGTTCAACACGTTGTGCTTCATTGAGGGGATTTCTGGTGCGTTGCAGGGTAATGGTGGGCTTTTTCTTGGCAATGGTCTTTGCGACTGCTGGCATCCCGTTCTCCTTTTGTTCTTGGACGAGCCGACGCTCCGGCACCCGCCAGAGCTCTTCACCCGGTTGGAGATTTAAACAAAAAGAAGCGCCCGACAGGATGATCTTTCCTTGCGATTCCGAATGTTTTGCAGTTCAGAGAGAAAGCCTTTCTCGAGCGGCATTTTTGTGAGAAAGGGCGTTCTTGGATGCGAAGTCCGCAAACTTCAAAATCTGCATGAAGGAGAGATGTGTGAAGCGGCGACAGCACGATATTCTAATTATTGACCCCGCCAAAAATGAGCCCGAGACCGTGGCCTACAACCGAATCTCGTTGCTGTTTGGTGAGCTCGCCGAACATCCTGAATTCTCGCTGCGTTCTTTGCAATTCAGGTGCCCTGCGCTGTCGAGCGAAGACCCTCTCGCCACGGCCTTTGAACTCGACAACCTGGCCGGCGTTTTTGGCCTCGGAAGCACGGCAAATGTGACCGAAAATCCGGCCTGGTTGCCCGAGATGAAGCAACTTCTCACCCGACATGTATTCGATGCCCACATTCCTTTCATGGGTATTTGCTTTTCGCACCAGATGCTCGGAAACATGCATGAGGCGCAGGTTGACTTCATCGACAATCGACACGAATTGCCCACTCGTCGCTACCAAGTTCCGCGTGGCAAGCAGGTGACTTCACCCAAAATGGCACTTCTGGCTGCGACTCTGGAAGATCGCGATTATTTTTCTGGCAACACACGTGATCTTGGTTTTTGCGAGGCCGTCAGAACCACTTTCGATTGGACAGCCGCCGAATGGGAGCAGGTATTTTCAGCAACACCAAAGCAAGCCGCCATGCTTCCAAAGTTCGCGCGCGTTCGAAAAACCATTCAATCACTCTGGCCCAAAGAGTTTTGGAGCCACACCTGGCATGAACAGGAAGTCAAAAGGCCAAAGTCGAACTGGGACCTGCACGTGGCCATGACAAGCCCCGAGTGCGAAGTCGATGCTTTGGTGCATCCTGGCAAGCCCATTTATTCGGTTCAAAGTCATCCGGAAACACCTCATCCCACCCGTGATGGCGACAGGCTCTTGAAGAACTTTATTTACATGTGTCACCTGCTGAATACTCACCGGTAGAAAAGTGACGATTCTAAACCGCTTTCGTCCAGACAAGATTCGGTGATTGCAGAACAGCGGTCGACAACCTAATTGCAGAGACCTCCAGTGGAGGTCTTTATGGAAACGCAGTCGTCTTATTCCAGCCTTGATTTCCTGATTTCAACCCGCAGAGAAGCAATGCATCTTGCTCCAGTGATTCATGCATTTCGCAAACTGTCCGGAGCAAAGACAAGGCTTGTTTCGCTGCAGTCCAGTCAGAAAGACCTGAATGAAGTGCTCCACAGCTTGTCGTTACGAGCAGATATTCAGTGGGGAATTCGCGGCACGGAACCCAATTCTGGAACTTATCTTGGCGAAATAAATATGTTGATGTCTGAATTGTGGAGTCGTGGCAAACCGGATTGGCTCATTTCATTTGGTCACGGAGACATCGCTTTTGCAGTTTCGAGTGCAGCATTCCAGAACAAAATCCCGATTGCGCACATCGAAGATATCAATCATTTGCCGAAAGCGTGGTTTTCGAGCCCACACATTCAACGTTCGCACAAATCCATCTCTATCTTGTCAGACTTGCTTTTCACATCATCTGTTCAAGCCCGAAACAGATTGGTTCACGATGGTGTCAAAGAGGAATTCATTTTCTCGGTTGGCAGCACAATTCGCGAGTCAGGAACAATCATTCTCGAGAATCTTTGTGCCAACGAGCAGCTGGCGACACTCAGTCGTGACTGTTCCGATGCCACCAGACAGAGAATCAGTGCAGGGCGATTTATTCTGGTCGACATCCAAAATCCAGAAAGTGTCAATCGATTTGTTGAAGTCCTTCCATCTGTCATGGAAGAAAATCCGGATATGACACCCATCTTTCAATCGAACGACAACATCGTCTTTGAATCCATCAGTCGTCACCCACTCTTTCGTGACTCATCCAAAATTTTCAAGCCAAAGCATATGCAACGCTGTGCGCTCATCTACAAATCCGCCTGTGTGATGACCGACAATGATGATGTACTTGAGGAATGCTCTGCGTTCGACACCAAGGGCATACTGCTGGCTGACAACACAGATCGAGTTGACATCATCAGCTCGGGGTCTGCTTCAATTGCGGCGATCCGTGCGGAACTGCTTGCTCGGCAAATCAGGGCAATCGTCAACGAGAGGTCCAGCCAGAAGGAAAAGACAGGCAGCAGTCCTATTGGTCAATATCCAACGGCTGCAAAGATTGTTGAAGCAATCACCAGCCGAACAGGTGAAATCGCTCGAAAAGAGAGAAGAGAACTTCTATCCCGACAAGCAGGATAACGACCACTTCCAATCGTTGAGTGAGCGCACTGTTGCGAGCCTCCAGAACGATACGCAGTGTTTCCTTGATGGTATCGATCTTGTATTCGATAGCCTTGAATCTTTCCTCAAGGTCAAAGGCGTTGCGAAGATCTGCGTAAATTGATTCCATTTCGGCATCGTTCCAAAGGATGTCGGGCTTGTCCAAAAGGTGGAGTACCCCGACCACCTCGGCTTGTGCCATGGAAGCATCGGCTATTTGGCTGTTGAGCTTCATGGCAGGAATCGCAATGCGGCCTTTGCGTCGGACCAAATCGAGCATTGAAAGAACTCTCATTTTGGCTTGGGTCACAACAAGCTCGTAGTATTCCATCGCAACACTCTGGGCGAGCGTTTGCGCGACGGCACCCAGTCGCTCCTGATTGATGGTGGGCAAAACCAGGCGATTGTATTCCACCTGTGCCGACCGCGATGGATCTATAAAAATGAAGAATTTTTCAGCCGTGACTCGTGGCTCTTTCATCGACAATCCCAGAGCTTCACGCAAGTGTTCGACTTCGCGGTGACGCAGCTCTTTTGCCACCTCAACAAAAACAATCGCACCAAATCTCCAAGCGAACGCCATTCCGGAGTCAGGAAAAAGTTTGGCGCGCACATCATTGGCATCCAATGATGGATAGGCTCCCCACGACTCTGGAAGTTTCTCGAGCTCAAAATCTTCTTTGTATGTTTCGGCATGAAGACTCAGGTCAGAAGTTCTTTCCTGACATATTTTGCTCAGCCAGGAATTCACCTCAACCGCGAACATGGCCCGTTGGTGAAGACTCATGTCCGAGGAATGGATGGATTCATTCAAAACGGCTTTGCTGATTTTTTTGCGGAAGATGCCGAGCCCGAACATCCGTTGCATCCTTTATGTGGATTGTCTTCCAACAGCTTACGCAGAACGTAAACAGCCGCAATCCCCACGACAGGAAAGACGATCCAATCCAGGAAGCTCATGATGCACACCTCATACCCAATCAGAGAGCCAACTGGGCAACCCGATACGTCACAAAAGCAGCCAGCCAAGCCACCACCAACAAGACTCCAAAGCTGGTGAGCGTCCACTTCCATGAGCGCGTTTCCCTTTGCATGACTGCAAAAGTCGCCAGGCACTGGGGCGCAAAAATATACCAAGCCAAAAGAGCCAAAGCTGTTGGCAATCCCCAATCTGCCTTGAGTTTGTCGGCGAGCTGGGTGGTGTCTTCAGGATCTGTAGACTCAACGGCATAAACAGTACCCAAAGCGCTGACCAGAACCTCACGTGCAGCGAATCCCGGAATCATCGCCACAGAAATTTTCCAATTGAAGCCCACCGGTTCAAGAATCGGAGCCACAACGTGTCCGAGGCGGCCAGCGAGGCTGTAATTGATGGCCGGTTCAGTGGCATTCTCGGGAGGTCGTGGAAAGGTCGAAATGGCCCAGAGCAACACCATGATCGCAAGAATCATCGTTCCCGCGCGCACCAGGAAAGCCCGTGCCCGGTCAATCAGACCACGCGTGACCGTGCGCAATGATGGTATGCGATAGGTGGGCAACTCAAGCAGAAAATACCCGCCGCTGCCCATGACCTTGAGCGATTTGAGAATCAAAGCAAAGACGAGTGCACTCAAAACTCCCACAAGATAGAGCGAAGTTAGTACCAAACCCTGCAAGTTCAAAAATCCAAACACCTGGGTTGAAGGTATGAAGGCTGCAATCAACAACGTGTAAACAGGCAATCGGGCAGAACAGGTCATCACGGGCGTGATGAGCATGGTTGCCAACCTCTGCGATTTGCTTTGAATGCTGCGAGATCCCATGATTGCCGGCACGGCACAGGCAAAACCTGAAACCAGCGGCAAAACTGAACGTCCCGACAAACCCACGCGGCCCATCAAACGATCCATTAAGAACGCCGCGCGTGCCATGTATCCAGAATCTTCGAGCAACAAGAGAGCTGCAAATAAAATGAGAATCTGTGGAAGGAAAACAAGCACAGCTCCCACGCCACTGATGATTCCATCAGCCAACAAATCGGTGAGAAGACTTGCAGGGAATTTCGCCTTGACCAAGGCCACGAGCGCGCCGATCGCGCCATCGATTGCATCGGCGGGAATGGCGCCGAGTGCAAAAACGGCTTGGAAAATACCGACAATCAAGCCCAGGAGAATCACTGGCCCGAGGAACGGGTGCAACAGAAAGTTGTCTATTTTCGAAGTCAACATCGAAGGGTTGCCTGGCACCACGACAGCCCGGCGCAGGATATCCTCGACCTTTCTTTTGCGCGCAATAATTTCATCGCGCGTGGAGGCCCGCCAATTGATTTTCGTTGGCGACGACTTTTGAGCCACGACCTCACTGGCTGCCTGTGCCAAGGCTTGCAATCCATCTTGGTGCGTGGCCGAGGTGGGCACAACCGGGCATCCCAATTCTTCTTCCAAAGCATGAATATTGAATTGCATTCCCGATGAGCCAGCGAGATCCATCATGTTGAGAGCAACGCACATAGGGTAGCCAAGTTCGCGCACTTCAAGTGCAAACGGCAAATGCAACCGCAAATTGGTTGCATCCACCACGACAATCAATCCACCCAGTCGGTCGCATTCTCCAAGTTCCCCAACCAAAACATCATGAGTCACTCGTTCATCATCACTTTGGGGGTTGAGGCTATAGGCTCCGGGAAGATCCAGAATCCTCAACTTGTGACCCAGGTCACTGCGCATCAGGGATTCAACGCGTTCAACCGTCACGCCTGGATAGTTTGCAACTTTCTGACGAAGGCCGGTCAGCGCATTAAAGAGAGCGGTTTTTCCGCAATTGGGATGTCCGGCGATGCCCACCAACGGAAGCGACTGCGAACTCATGGCTTGGCTCCATTTTCACTTGAAAGGTCTTCAACAAAGATCAACGCAGCTTCTTCGCGTCGCAGCGCAAGCTTCGTACCGCAGACCTCAAGAACGATGGGATCACCCGAGAGAGGCGCCTCATGGACAATCTTGACGAACTCGCCCGTTTGAAGACCGAGTTCCAAAAGCCTTTCCGACAGCGGATGGCCGGAAACTACATCAAGAATTCTAAAAGATTCGTCTTTTCGAGCTAATTTCAGAGACTTGGAACTCACCTCAGTCACCCTCACAATCGTTCCTTTGAGTCCTATCGGTATTGATAATCATTTTCAATAGAGATTTATCAACTCTTTGATGGTACGGTGTGCCCGTTCGCTTAACCTGCCGAAAAACAGACTCTATTTGGAGATTTTTTATGGCCAACTCTCTGACCCAAGGATTCCCGGTGTTCATGCCAATCGCTGCACTCCTGAGTATTGCAGTCGTATCGATGCCTGTTGCCGCATTCGCCAAGGCTCCAGAGACGGTGGGTACCGTTGAGCTTGGATATGCGGCGGTGATGTCGCACAAAATCCAGAATTCAAAAGACGGAACCAAATTCGACTATGTGAAGAACGGAGGGCAAGACATCCTCTTTCCGTTTGCCCGAGCAGACGTCACAGTCAGAACAAGTGAAAAAGACAGATTCGTCTTTTTGTACCAGCCACTGGAGCTCAACACGCGCACAGTTGTGCGCAGCGATTTGCGGGTCGACGACGTGACGTTTTTGTCCGGCACTCCCGTCGATTATAAATATTCCTTCCCGTTTTATCGTTTCAGCTGGCTGCGCGACACATGGTCAAACGAAACAACCAAAATTGCTTTGGGTGCCAGTCTTCAATTGAGAAATGCGCGCATCGAATTCACCAGCGTCGACGGCAAGCAACACCGCAGCAACCGCAACGTGGGCCCTGTGCCAATTTTCAAGTTTCAAAGCCGCACAGACGTGGGTGAGGGAATCTGGTGGGGTACAGACATCGACACGATTTACGTCAATGTGAAATATCTCAACGGTGGCACCTCCGATGTTGAAGGCTCATTTCACGACGCGGCATTGAAGCTCGGATTCCCTGTCGTCTCGTGGCTCGACGCGGCATTTGTGGGTCGCTACATCGGCGGCGGAGGCAAAGGCACAAGCAAGAGTGCACAAACAGGATCCGATGGCTACACCGACAACCAGATTCACACGCTCAACTTCTCGTTGGCGTTGAATGTGAAAAACTGATCTCAGTTCCACGGGTGTCAACCTGAATTCATCGCAACGCAAAGAAAAATTGATAGCCGGCAGCGTTCAGTATGGATTGT
>JBDLRR010000329.1:0-3158 GCA_039799985.1 Pseudomonadota bacterium
GAAAACGTAATCATCACGCTGACTGGCGTTGATGCAATGTGGGCTATTAAAAAACGTCTCGTCATCAATCGCCAGCACATCGTGTCGGCTCTGGTGATGGATCGGAAGGCTGCAATCAAGCTGTTGAGGTTTCGGCTGTGGGGTAGTTACTTGCCTGGCGTTGTCTGTGCGGGCACCTTTTCAGTGAGCAAAAAGTTGGGGCTGCCTTCGGGCAGTCGCGCCTTCATGTCGGTCTATCGGGCCAAACAGGTGCTGGTTATAACGACTTCGGGCAAGCCAGCATTAATTGGGGTTGGAGTAGCAGATCCCTGCATATATGTAGGACTTCTTGCCCAATAATTTACTTTCCGTTCATCGAAAAGTCAGACCAAGTTTGTAAACCAGTGCGAATATGGCGACTGTGAATGTTGCTACGACTCCTGAGCCACGGAAGATGGTGGTGGTTTACAGTCGAGCCGACAAAATATTCCGCAGGATCGTGACTGCAGGTGCGCTCACATCACTCATATTGTTGGGTCTCATCGCTGCTTTTCTCATTTTTCGAAGCTCGGGCACCTTCCGCGAATTTGGAATTAATTTCATCACTGGCACAGAGTGGTTTTCGGCTGGTGAGGACCCGGTAGGAGGAGCAACTACTGCGCTGGCGGACGCAGACGATGCGAGTGTTTTTTCGATAGGCCCAATGATCGTTGGTTCCCTTGTTGTCGCACTAATAGCGATGTTTTTTGCAGTGCCATTGTCGATTGGTGGAGCACTGTATATCGAGTTTTATGCACCTAGAGGAATTTACCGAGCCCTCGTTTCGCTTTTGGATCTAGCCGCTGCGATTCCATCGTTGATTTTTGGACTTTGGGGAATTCAAGTGTTCACTTCGATGGGAGTGCGGTGGGCGACACTGCTTAACGATCGGCTGGGATTTCTGCCAATTTTTGCAGTCGAGTTTGAGAACTTTGGAAGAAGTCCTTTCGTGGCAGGCTGCGTACTTGCAGCTCTGGTCGTCCCAATTACAACTTCGGTAGCTCGTGAAGTGTATTCGCGCACTCCACGAGATTTAATCGACACCTGTTTCGCGCTTGGTGGAACAAAATGGGGTGCGATTCGCTCCGTTGTCATTCCTTATGGAAAAAGCGGTGTAATTGCCGGAGCGATGTTGGGTCTCGGTCGTGCGTTAGGTGAGACAGTTGCAATTTATTTAATGTTAAACCTGGTGTTCGATTACTCCAATCAAATTTTGGATTCGGCCGGCGGAAACGTAGCGTCAATGATTGCGCTTAAGTTCGGCGAAGCAACCGATAAGGAATTATCAGCACTTATCGCCGCTGGATTGGTTTTGTTCGTTATCACGCTAATTGTCAACATGATCGCGTCAAGCATCGTGCAAAGATCAACGCCGCGCGCATGAATTCTGTCCCCACTTCTGATCGGTATCCAGGCATTGAGCCACTTCGTCCGTGGGCGATAACACGTCCAGCACGTCTCAAGAACTTGTTTCGCTCACTTGTTTTTGCCTTTGTTGCATTCGTAGTAACAATCATCACTCCGTTAGCAAACATTGATGGTTGGGCAGTCGCGTTCCTACTTATCAATGTGGCATGGGTCGTTGGCCAAACTTCGCGATCGGGTTCAAAGGAACGCCGAGATGCGGTGTTAAGAGTGGTGTTTACCTCGCTGGCTGTTCTTGCTTTTGTTCCTTGGATGTCAATTTTCGTCACCGTCCTCTTGAAGGGTTATCGCGCGATTTATCCCGGATATTTCTTCTCGGATATGCGTACGTCAACGCCCGAGGATGAGTTCAACATTGGCGGAGCAGGACACGCAATTGTTGGGTCGCTGATCATGGTGACGATCGCAACACTCATTACTCTGCCGCTCGGAATTTTAAGCGGAATTTATCTCACCGAAGTGCGTGGGAGATTGACTTTTCTCGTTAGGTTCATTGTGCAATCGATGGCGGGTGTGCCATCGGTCGTTGCGGGACTCTTTATTTTCACAACGGTTGTTCAGCCAATGGGGAAATACTCGGGATTAGCCGGTGGCCTTGCGCTTGCAGTGTTGATGCTTCCCACTGTTTCTCGTACTGCCGAGGAAGTGTTGAAACTTGTACCTGACGATTTGCGCAGTGCTGGCTATGCTCTCGGCGCGCGGCAATGGCGCACAGCGATCATGGTGGTTCTGCCAACGGTCAAGTCTGGCCTAATCACAGCAGGTATCTTGGGGGTTGCTCGTGTAATTGGCGAGACCGCCCCACTGCTTCTTACTTCCCTTAACACCAACGGTTTTGTATGGAACCCAGTCGGGGGGACTGTCGCATCGCTTCCTACCTATATCTTCTCGATGTTCATGTACGGCACGGAGTATTCATCATCTCGGGCATGGACCGGATCGCTGGTTCTACTTGCGTTGGTGTTTGGGTTTTTTGTCCTCGCCCGGCGGCTAGGCGCTACCGCGGTTCAAAAGGTGAAGACTGATTCGCGAAAAGCCAGGAAGTTGAAGAATAGATCATGAGCCAAAGGATTGAGAATATGACACAACAGAATGCGGACACTTCGACGCCGACGCGTCATCAATCTGATTCAGGAGCCGAATTCAGAGGACTTGAAACCCGAGGTGCCCATGCATGGTTTGGAACACATCATGCTCTCGCAGATGTATCACTTCGCTTCCCAGAAAGAACCGTGACAGGACTGATTGGTCCTTCCGGTTGTGGGAAATCAACGTTTATTCGCTTACTGAACCGAATGCACGAATTTATTCCGTCAGCTGCGATGGCGGGTGAGATTTTGTTAAATGGTTCGGACATTTACGATCCTTCAGAAGATCCTGCAGCGATCCGGTTAAAGATTGGCATGGTTTTCCAAAAACCAAATCCTTTTCCCGCAATGACAATTAGAGAAAATGTCTTGGCAGGTATCAAGTTGGCTCACCTGAAGCGGGATAATCACGATGACATTGTTGAACAATGCTTGACTCGCGCGGGTCTCTGGAAGGAAGTAAAAGATCGTCTAGGTGCATCAGGAGGTTCTCTTTCAGGTGGTCAACAGCAACGGCTATGTATTGCTCGTTCGCTAGCAGTAGAACCTCAGGTGTTATTGATGGACGAGCCATGTTCTGCGCTTGACCCGAGCAGCACGCTACGAATCGAAGAGACAATCAGGGAT
>JBDLRR010000330.1:0-7127 GCA_039799985.1 Pseudomonadota bacterium
GGAGTCCTTCATCATGACCACAAAGCAAGACACGACCCAGCCCCTCGCACCGGCCTACACGCGCGCCGGAGTCGACATTGCCGCAGGTGAAGATCTTGTCGAAAAGATCCGTGCCAGCAACCCTGCCATTGGTGGTTTTGCCGGGCTTTATCCTTTGGACGACGAGCGATTTTTGGTTGGCTGTACTGACGGTGTGGGAACAAAAATCGAACTCAGCCTGCAGATGAACCGCCTCGAGGATTTGGGCCAGGACCTTGTTGCGATGAGTGTCAACGACCTTGTCGTGTGCGGCGCACGACCACTGTTTTTTCTCGATTACTTTGCCTGCGGCAAGTTGGACGTCGAGCAGGCGCATCGGGTCATCAGTGGCATCCAGAAGGCTTGCGGCGAAAGCGGTTGCGTTTTGTTGGGCGGCGAGACTGCCGAGATGCCGGGATTCTATCAACCACCCAAGTTCGATGTCGCAGGCTTTGCCGTAGGTGAAGTGCATCGTTCGGCTCTCGTCGACGGCAGCACAGTTTCGGTGGGCGATGTTCTCGTGGGGCTTCCGAGCACCGGCTTTCATGCCAACGGTTTCTCGCTGGTGCGCAAAATCATCAGCGACAAAAAACTCGATCTTCACAGCAAGCCAGATCTTCTCGCCGGACAGTCACTCGGCGAAGCGCTCACGCATCCAACGGCGCTCTACCCGCGTGCGGTGAAGAAGGTTTTAGGCAGCGTTCCCGTCAAGGCCATGGCCCACATCACCGGCGGCGGTTTGCGCAACATTCAGCGTGTTCTGCCCGAGGGGCTCACACACCAGGTCGACAGAAAGGCAATTCCCTGCCCGCCGGTCATTCGCCTGATTGCCGAAGCCGGAGACGTCTCGGAAGACGAAGCATTTACCGTGTGGAACATGGGCCTCGGTTACGTGTTTGTGGTGTCGCCGCATGCAGCTCAGGGAGTGCTCAATGCTCTGCCGGGGGCATTTGTGTGTGGGGAGATTGTGCGCAAGCATCAATGAGGGGATGCAAGAAAGATGAAGCGGCAATGGTCCAGGGGCATTGCTTCAAACTGCCTTTTTCATTAAAAGTGTCCCGACCAATCACACAATAAGGGGTCCCTCCATGTTCAAGTTTGCGAAAATTGCACTTGTCGCTTCACTTCTTGTTTCTCCAGCCTTGGCTCTTGCCGAAGATGGTCATACCTTGGCAAGCATCAAGGGCGATCTTGGAATTGAACTCAAGGCTTTCGATCACGCCATGGCCGGAGCCGTGCGTGATTTTGTGATCTGGGGAAGCGTCAACGAAAGCACAAACACCAGTGAACTGATCATGCGGCGTGATGGTCAGGATGTGCGTTCCATCTTCGCTCCCGGCGAAAAAAGTTTCGGCGGTGTCATCATGCACCAGACCAGCAAAGGCATGAAAGCCACAAGCATCAAGTTCATGGGACTCGACCGGCAGAAAAACGAGTACAGTTTCTCAGTCAATGGTCAAAAAATCACTGCGTCAGTGGTTGGAGAAGACTTCAAGAACAACCACTTCATCAAGCCAACCTACACGATTAGCGGAAAAGAAATGAACGATATTTCGTTCAAGTTCGACGGCCAAGCTTGCTACAAGTATTCACTGCACATCATCACCATGATGATTGCAGCAACGATGCACTGAAGAACTGCTCTTTACGAACTCTACCGTTGAGCAATGACTGAAGCCTGTAGCAGAGGCAACTCTGTTACAGGCTTCAACAGTTCCAAACATTGGCTTGCCGCCACCTCAACTGCCAAGGAGTGCCAGAGCCTTCTCTCCGAAAAAGATATCCTGCAATTTTGCATATGCCTTGATATCGTCGTGGCTCAGGCCATTCGCCTTTGCCCTCTCGACCGCAGCCAAGCCCATGGCAGTAACTCCATCAACAACTGCAGTCCCGTATTGGCTGAGGACAAATTTCGACAAGCCAAGGGAATTGAGTGCGTTGACTCCAAATCGTACACCCTGCAATTTGCCGTAGGTGATGATTTCGGAATCCTTCACACCCGCTGCACGTGCCCGTTCCACGGCCGCGAGTCCCATGGCAAGCACACCGTTCACGTCCTGCACACCATGGTTGGCAAGTACAAATTTCGACAATCCAAGTGATTTGAGCGCTTCAACTCCAAAGGAAATACCTTGCAATTTGCTGTAGGCGATGATTTCGGAATCCTTCACACCTGCTGCGCGCGCGCGTTCCACGGCTGCAAGTCCCATGGCAAGAACACCCTGAACCTCTTGAACACCATACTGCTTGAGGATGTATTTGGACTGTGCCAGTGCATTTGCAGCAGCGCTGCTCATGAACAAATTCTGTGACTTGAGCGAAGAGATGATCTGAGCGTCGGAATATCCGGCGGATCTTGCTTTTGCGACTGCTGCCAAATCGACGAACGAACCCGATTCCGAATTGCTGATTGCAAATGTGATTCCCTCTTGCGCTGGACTTGATTGATCCGCAGTGGAATCGTTTTTGGCAACAACTTTAGGCTCGACAGCACCAGAGGATTCGCCTCCTGCCTGGTTAGTCCTGCGGACACTCGAAATCATTGCATCGTTGGCGTTCGAACAGGCAACTGACACAAATCCAAGCACCACATAGACAACCACTGATTTCGCTGACAAACTTCTCATCATTCCCCCTCAAAACAACCCCGAAAACGCAAATCGTTTTGCTTTTTCCCGAAAACTCTTCGACTTTAAGACTCCTTAACTTTAGAAGCTCGTCTATACGCCGAATATCATCGCTAAATTCAGAATTCCGAATCGCAACTCTTAACCACATCGTCTGAATTGACCGAGGATGACACTCACAAGGCAAATTTGATATGTTGGATGATTATTCACTGCTCGCTATCCACAGACACATCAACCAAAGTCTAAAGTTGGATGGCAATTCAGGCCTTTTTGTGGATTGAAGACATGTCGAATCAATACAAACCGCTCAACACATCGCTCATCCAAAGACTTTCGTCGTCGCGATATTATTTCATCCTGGCTGTCATCCCATCTGTCATCACCCTGGTAGCCGCCGCGGCCACCGTCATCTTTCTGGGTGAGCGGGACAGAAGGGCAAACCTCTTTGAGTCGCAGGTGTTGAAAACAAAATACATCTCTTTGGGGATGAAGGAGCGACTGGTCCAACAACTCATCAATCCCGAGAAGAAAACCCATCCTGTTGTGTCGAAAGACCCCATAAACTACGGAATGGTCAGATTCCCAGAAGGCTCTGAGGTTTTCGTTTTCGCTGCCACACCCAAGAACTCTTCATTTTCAAACGATTCACAGAGTGGCCAGAAATTCGGTTTGATGTTCAAAATCGGCAATCAACTCGTCACGTCGGAGTTGTTGGACGGCCTGAATCCGGGAAGTGAAGAAAATACGCAGATCCTGTTGAATCGTAAATCCAAAATCAGTCCTCCAGAAAATTCTTTGCAGAGAGAATCCAATGACAAGGAGGACATTCAAGCCGCAGTAAGCAGCAAGCAGACTGAGGGAACATTTGGTTTTGAGGAGAAGGGCTCATTCAAGGTTGTTTCTTTTCGTGAGGTCGACGGCACAAATATCATGGTCGTCACGAGCCAGGTCCTGGCAGAACACTTCAGCTATTACAAGACTCCCTTGCTCATTCTACTTGCAACCTTTGCTGTCATTCTTGCCCTCGCAGTCATGATGCAGAAAATCATTCAAACTCGATTCAAAAAGATTTGAAGCCTGTCGGCAGTTCCTTCCGTGCGGGATGGATCGCTCACGCTGCAACATTTTCCCATCTTGATTCTCTACTCTCTTGCCGACAATTCCGCCGGAGGAGAATTGTTGTGGGATCTTCGATTATGACATTGCTCAGCGCTGCAGTGTTGGCCGCAGGCATTGCGCCTGCGTGTATTCGTCGTTCATCATCCACAGACACCCCTCAAACACCCAGCTCTATTCCGGCACCACGTGAGCCCGCCCCCGAGAACATGCCAGGTCAGTATGGTCTTACGGGAGTTGTTCCACTGACCGAGCGCTCGCAGCTGGGTGCCAAGATCGCCGATGCATCTTTGCATGACGTGTTGATTGCTCTGACGTCTTGCGATTGCTTACCCAAGCTGCAATTGCGGCTGACAACTGCCTTGAATTCAACACGCGGAGCACTTCCGCAGGCATTGGTTCCAGCGATCAGGCGCGAAATCCTCGGCAACCCGAAGCTCAAGATTCTCAACATCGTTCCCAGACCCTTGGACGACGTCGTCGGGGGATTTTTTGCTGACGAGCAATCCGTGGCGAAGGAAATCGATGAAGGACTGCGAGACAAGATAAAAGTCGCGGAACCTGGCTGGGCCGATCTGAGCGACAGGCCAACAGTTCATCTGGACGGTTTCGTTCCCCTGCCCGGGACAATTCAACCCTCTTCGGGTCGTACGGTTCGGATGCTCGATGTCTGGAGTCGCTGGGCAGTTGTACTTTCGCAAGGTGGTCCTTGGAGCAGTGAACGCTTGAAGATCAAAGACAACGAAAGAGGATTGCTTTGGAATGAACTTCTCAGGGCACTCGCTGAAGGTGAATATCTTTTTGGTTTGGGTAGCAACGGCGATGGCAACATGTGGGGAGGCTTGACCCTCCCCGTCGACTTGCTCATCAACAATCCTGGGCCATTTGATCCGCGCACAACATCGAGCCAGGTGCGGTTTCTGACAGGTCAGTTGGACCTGACCTTGCCGAGCAACAATTCGCTGAGCCTGGCTCGCAATGGCGGAGAACGCTGGACATGGCGTTCCAGCACGCCAACACTGGCTGAACAATCCGTGCAGTGGCTCGTGTCAGCTCGACTTTTAAATCGGCTTCGGCCCATCAATCGCGGACAATTCACCGCATTTTATGCAGCACTCATCCCGGATGATTCATATCAGCTTCCCCTCATCGCGTTACCATCTTTGGACGCTCTGCTTTCGGGACGTTTTATCAATGAAAATTCACGTGTTGTTCGAGCCTATATCAGCGGCGAACAAGTGGGTGGAGTTGAAGCTTCCACCCGTGAAAAAGCAGATCCACAAACCTTGGGTTTGCTGCTGATGGCATTGCATGCCTGGATACAGGAACTTCAAACAGTTTCCGACCTGAACGTGTCGCGCGAGACACTCGAACAATTGCGAAACGCACCAACATCTCTCAAACGAGGCGCGCAACTGATCGTTCAGACCCTTTTGGGAGAGCATCTTTTCGCACGCCCCGTTGCATCAGCCGAGCCAGGTGAAGTCGCGTGGAGTCTTTACGCACGCAATCAAGATTCATCAAAGGTCGAGCTTTCTTTGCGTGATCACGCACAAGTTGTTTATGCTTTGACCATTGCGGAACGCAATTTCATGCAAAGTCCATTTCTTCGCGGACGGCTGGGGCAATTGGCCAGCGGTATGCACCAACGCTGGCAAGAGAAGAAAAGCTTTGATTCAAGCAAGGACTCTTTGAGTCAGCAAATCTGGTTGAAAACTGCCGCAGATACCTTCGTCACGGCATACCCGGATTCTCCAATGAATCCCAAGCTTCGAACTCTCGCTTCAGACGTCAACGCTGCTTTGACGGCATTTGAAGAGAGTGCCATCCAATGAAATTCCAATCACATCGAAATCGATTCAAAGTAAATTTCGGTTTGACTTGTATTGTCATCGCTTCAACTCTCGTGCCGATGCCTGCCGTTGGCCAGTTCGCCGGCGTCGTTCCACAAGGTGTACTCGTGGTTGTGGGAGCTCACCGTTCCTACCGAGATCAGTCAAATACCTGGAATTCAAAAGGCGTCAGGACACCCTTGACGAGCAAAGCGCAGCTCAACTTTGATGGTGATCATCTCCTGCGTGGCGAAGGTGGTGCAAAACTTCAAAGCCTTGCCGAAGAACTGAAACGTTATGAAAGCAATCCGGAGGATCCCGCAAGTCTCTTGCGGCGTCTGAATCTGGGTGTTCTGAATGTTGGCGGCAGTGGCAAATTGAATATTCAGTATTTTGGATTCGCGCTCGGGTTGAGTGGAAACCAAAGTGTTTACGTTGCCGCTCCCATAGTCGACCTGCAAGTCAAGACGAGTTTTTCGCTCGCTGGAAGCAACAACGCCTCACAGATCCGAAACGAACTTGGAGAGCTGGCATACCAGGAACTCAAGGATGGCTTGGTGAAAGCATCACAGCTCACCGAACGAGACATCAAAGCCAGTATCGAGGCTGCAGAGTACACGGGGGTCGACAGCTGGAAATACCGCAACCTCGCCGACGTGATTTTTGGATATGCCACAGAAATTGTACCGGCAGATCCGACCTTACTTGGCGAAGGTGACTTCACACTCGAAGCAGAGGCCTTTGTCAGCGCACCTACAGGCCACGTTGATGATCCGGATGTATTGTCTGATGTTTCCATTGGCAGCGGAACCTGGGGATTGGGACTGGGTCTGTCGCCCAAAGTCTCGTTCGAGAATTTTTCTTTGGGCCTCGAGGCCAATGCGACGGCCTGGTTGCCTTCAAAACAAAAGATGCGCATTCCATTCAGCGATGAAACGATTATTGCGGCAAACCGGCGGACCACCGTGAATTACAAAACCGCACCCAGTTGGGAAATGACGGCTGTCTTAGAGGGAAAATTTGACTGGTTTCAACCCCAATACAGAGCAATGTTCAAGCGTCATGAGCGGGATTCAATTTCTGGATCCATGACAGGAAACTACAATGATCTCATGAAAGCCACTGAAAGGACTCAATTCGAGCATGCCGTGTGGCTTTATTTTTCGACCATCGAGCTATACAAGCGCAACGAATTTCCAATACCTCTTCGTTTCAAGGTGGCTGCAAATCAGATCTTAAAGGGCTTCAACTCCTTCGACGAAACATTTTTCGAAATCCAGCTGGTTGGCTTTCTGCCCACCCCCTGGATGCCGGAATAAAGAGTCAGCGCATGGATGTTTTTCAACTTGTCAGAGACTTTCTCAATGGTCATGGAACCAAACAGAGCTTCGAGGAGCAACTCCAGAACCTCGATAAAACTGAAGTGCGCATTGCACTGCTCGGACGCTCGGGAACAGGAAAATCGAGCTTGATGAACGCACTTGTGGGCGAAAGGGTTGCAGCCTCGGGTGCAGTCGAGACAACCACTTCT
>JBDLRR010000331.1:0-4083 GCA_039799985.1 Pseudomonadota bacterium
ACAGTTCGTGAACCGCCAGGCCGTTTTGATGAGCATGTGCCAAAACAACTCCACGGGCATGACCAAGAAAAAGCGCCGAGCGAATATTTTGCGCTACAAACGCCTGCTCCACACAAACACTTTGCGGAGAATAAATCTCAACGACCCTGACAAACTCGGTCGCCAGTGAAGCCAGACGCGCATACAACGGAAGCTCGGCATCAAACCTCCAAACCCCTGCCGAGACGCCCGTGACTCGGCCGTCGGGATGCAGATCGACCACACCGTAGCCGGCGATGCGGGTGCCAGGGTCGATGCCCAAAATTCTCAACGTCATGGTTTATTTACGCTGCGCAGAGAAAGAACATAGTCAGCCAAAGCGGCAAGTTCCGCGTCGGTCGATATTTCTTTTCCATAAGCGGGCATTGCACCTTTTCCGTTTTTCACGATTTCCACAATGGCGGTGGCTGTCTGCTCACCCTTCCACGGACCGTCCGCAAGGTTGGTCGGGCGCGAGGACATCATGCGGGCCATTGAGGTTTGAGCCTTGCCATCTGCTCCATGACAACCGGCACAAAACCGTTCGTAAAGTTTTTGTCCGGTCGGAGCAGCACGCAATGCCGCTGGACCCGTGGGAGCCGTTGTCGACTCTGCAACCACAGCCGTCTGCGGAACTGCACCGGGCTGCTGAGGATCGCTTGCCTGCGGCGCAGACAAGGCCTGCGATTTTGCAGCGTCTGCAACAACATCCGGCTTGCCCGGAACACACAAAACGACCATCCCACAAAGCAAAGCAGTTGCCGCCGTGCCAATCAAAAACACCCGCGCACGCAATCCAGTGGAATCAGACTTTTCGGAATCACTCATAACTGTCACTCACATGTTTAAAGTTTCAGGTCGACGACACAGCGCGACGGCGTTCCACGGCAATGAGCAACCCAACGCAGCTCATGACCGTCAATGTATGACTGCCACCGTAACTGACGAGCGACAACGGCACACCCACCACCGGAAACACTCCCACAACCATCGCAACATTGATAAAAAAGTGGAAAAGGAAAAAGCCCGCAACACCCAACGCAACCAAGGCAGAAAATGAGTCGCGTGCTTTTTCAGCGACCTGGAAGATCTGCAACAACAACAAAAGGTAAAGCCCAAAAACAACCACACAACCAATAAAACCCTGCTCTTCTGCCCACACCGAGAATGCAAAGTCGGTGTGTCGCTCGGGCAAGAAATTCAATTGGCTTTGTGTCCCTTGTTGAAAGCCGCGCCCCCACACGCCACCACTGCCCACGGCAATCATGCTCTGGATCGAGTGATAACCGGCACCCTTCGGGTCGCGCATCGGATTGAGGAAATTAAGGACACGCAGTTTTTGGTAATCGTAAAGAATAAAGTTCCAGGCAATAATCGAGGCACTCAAGCCACTGACACCCACGATGGCAATACTCGTCCAATTGATGCGCACAAAAGCCATTTGAAAACAGCCAATCAAAAGAACGAGGCCAGAAGTACCAAGGTCGGGCTGAACAAGAACAAGTATAAAGGGAATCCCGATGACGATGATTTGTCGCCAGAGAGTCAGAATGGTGAACTCATGAACGCCTTTCACAAAGGTGAAACTTCTGGCAACGATGAGGATGATAACGAATTTTGCAAGTTCACTCGGCTGAACCCGGATGGGGCCGACTGTCAACCAGCGCTGCGAACCTTTGGCCACTTGCCCGGTGACATCGACCGCAAAAAGCAAAGCACATACAACGATGTAGCTTAAAAATGTCAGGCGCTCGATGGACCTTAAATCTAAAACGATCCCCCAGAACACCATTGCAAAGGTGCCCACCAATGTCCATTGAATCTGGTCATTGAACCTTCCGGGTGAAACATCGGCACCCGAGGCACTGTACAAATTGAAAAGCCCAAGACCGATCATCAAATAAATTGTAACCAGCAATGACCACGGAGTTCCGCGAAATCGCTCTTTGAGCATTTGCCAAAACAAAAGCACTGTCGTTTTCTCCCTCAATCACCTGGTGAATCATTCACCATGCCACCATCTCCTTCATCGGACTCCGATGCATCCGGCGGCAGGACATCAATATTTGGCGAATTGCGCGCCTCATCCAGAGGCGTTTTGCGCTCCGAAGTTTTCTGCGACATTTTGTTTGCTGGAAACTTTTCAGGGTGTGCCTTGCGCAAATAGGCTTCCATGACCTTTTGCACAATCGGCGCAGCTTGCGCACCACCGCCGCCTCCGTCGAATTCACTCAGTGCCACGACGGCAATTTCGGGATTTTCTGCCGGCGCATAGGCCGCGAACCACGCGTGGTCACGTTGCTGGAAATGCATTTCTTCTTGATCCTTGGAACGCTTGAGCGCAGCCGTCTGGGCGGTTCCGGTTTTGCCGGCAATTTGAAACCCCGCCACAAAGGCCCGTTTTCCGGTTCCGGTTGGACTCATGACCACGTCTTCGAGGCCAGCCTTCACCAATGCCATATTCTCGGGCTTGTAGGTGACTCTCTTGCGCAGCAATGGCTTTTCCTCGGCCACGACTTTTCCTTGTGGGTCAAGAATCTTTCTTAAAAGGTAAGGTCTGAAGACTTTGCCGCCGTTGCCGACCGCCGCCATCATCGTCACGATCTGCAATGGGGTCATCAGATTGTAACCCTGGCCAATCGAAACGTTGATGGTGTCACCACTCTGCCAAGGAGCGCCCTTGGTCTGCAATTTCCACTCGGTGGATGGCACAATGCCTGTCACTTCCATGTTGAGATCGAGTCCTGTTTTTTCGCCCAACCCAAAAGCCTTGGACCACTTGGCAATGCGGTCCACACCCAAAAGGTTGCCGACCTGATAAAAATAGACGTCACAGCTCTGCTCAAGCGACTTGCGCAAATTGACGACTCCATGACCAGTTTTCTTCCAACAGCGCCATTTGCCGTTTCCGAGCGAGAAAACTCCGTTGCATGAATATGTTCGCTGCGGCGACGCCACGCCTTCCTCAAGTGCTGCAAGTGCGGTGATGATCTTGAAAACCGAACCGGGTGGATAAGCACCGCCTGTGACCTTGTCCAGCAATGGCTTGAACGGGTTCGTTTGCAACAATTGCCAGTCTTCTCCGGTCAGACCATCCTGATACATGGAAAGGCTGAAGTTGGGATGGCTCACATAGGCAAGAACTTCGCCGGTTTGTGCATTCATGACAGCCACTGCGCCGTTTTTGTTGCGGAAGGCCTCAACGGCTGCGCGTTGAATGTCGTCATCGATGGTAAGAAACATGTCATAACCACGTTGACCAATTTTCTTGGTGCTCAGCCCCAGATCCATTGCCGAAGCGGACTGCAAGCGACCATAGGCATCGACCTGAAGATAATCCTTACCTTCAAGTCCACGCAAGTTGTTTTCGTACTTTTTCTCAACACCCATTTTCCCGATAATCGAACCAACACGGTATTGGTAGTCGCGGGAAACTGCATTCAATGTGTCCAGTTCGCGGTTTGTGACTTCACCAAGGTAACCAAAAAGATGGGCCGAATCGCTTTGCTGGTAATCGCGACGAGGAGCAGTGTCGACGTCAACGCCAGGCAAAAAGAATTTGTTGGATTCCATCACGGCCACTTCATGCAGCGTGAGGTTGCGTTTGATGCGAACGGGCACAAAGTGCGGCACACTGGCAGCTTCTGCCAAGCGCTTTTCAATCTGTTCCAGTGGAATGTTGAAAAGTTCAGACACAATCTTGAGCGTCTGTTCCCGGTTCTGAAGGTATTGCGGGATAATCACGAGATCGAAGAAAGGCCGATTGGAAAGCATCAAACTGCCGTTGCGATCGAAAATAAGCCCGCGCGGTGCGGGACGCGTGACTTCCCGAACGCGGTTGCGTTCTGAGGCAATGGAAAAATCGCGACCCTTGAGAATCTGCAAATACCAAAGCCGCCCCACCAAAGCCATCACGACAGAGATGAACACAACAATGGCGATATAAATACGCCGGGGATCAATCACGATTTCAGATTTGAAACGATTGTCGGCCAAGTCCTCTCTCCTATGAATTTTCGACCAAATCCTGGCGTCTGTCGCGTCGTGCACTGGCATCAAACATGC
>JBDLRR010000332.1:0-6414 GCA_039799985.1 Pseudomonadota bacterium
CATAAACTTGAACTGGCAAAACAGAACACGCACAAAAAAACCGCCCTTTTGGGGCGGCTTCAATTTTCCACATTTTTAAACGAGCAGTCGCATCAACGAAGTCCGAGGACATTGCCATACAGGAAAATGCTGATCGAATTTTGCGATGTACATCCATAATATGCTGGATTCACATACGCCTGGGCCCAAATCGGGTTGGCATAGGGTCCCGACAACTGGCGAGTGTTCAACTGCACCAACGAAGGACCATTTTGATAGCTTTGAATCCGGGTGGTGTAGGAGGGACCCACGTACATACGCTGGCCATTCACAGCAACATCAACGCTGTAAGGTGTTTCATTGAAAATACAGATTTGCGGATAAGCAGGTGAACCGCCAGTGGCATCGGCCCAATCAGCTGATGCACTGCCGGCTGCGAGCAAAGATGCAAGAACAAGAGCTCTTTTCATGATGAAACTCCTTTTTTTTTGAAACTTCGCCCGACATACTTCCTTATTTGCCGAGCGGTCAACGCTTATTTTTACCTGACTCCGTCAACCCCTGAGCTGTGCTCCACAATCACGGGTCACGCGACCAACAACAGACTGCGACACCTGCGCAATATCGGCTTCCACGAGAGTGCGCTCGGTGGGCAAAAGGGTGACCCGCAAGGCGACACTCTTGTGTCCCGCAGGCACGCCCTGACCACGGTAAACATCGAAAATCCTGACTCCAAGCAGCCGAGCCGGAATCTTGTGCGCATCCAATGCATCAAGCTCCACAGCAGACCTGACACAGGCGGTCAGCTTGTCTGCCGTCACAGATTCTTCCAGCAGAAACGCGAAATCACGCTCGACGCTCGGCAAGCGAACAGTGTTCGCCGCCAATCTCGATGCAGGCTTTTGCGCACTTTGCTTTTCGGCATTGAGTCGAGCTGCAGCAGACAAAGCAGTTGCAAGATTCAACTCAAAGCCCAAACACAGGCCTTCGATTTCGAAGTGACGCAGCGCAGCCGGATGAAATTGGCCAACCCAACCGACCGGAACAACATCATGACCCAAGCGCACCACAACGTGCGCAGAACGGCCGGGATGCAATGCCGGACGCAAAGGATGTTGTTGCGGTACTTGCTGAAGTTCAGCTTTCAATCCAAAGGTCTGAAGAACTTCTTCGATGTGTGAAGCAATGCGATGCAAGGTCCAAGGCTTTTCGCCACTGTTGGACCATTCTTTCTCCTCTTCAGAACCAAAAACAACTCCACAGAGTCGCGGTGTTTCTGCGGGGCGATCACCGGCCGTCGCTTCTTTGCTCAATACCAACGCGGCTGAAGAAGAGTACTCAAGGAGCTCGGCCGGTTTTGCCTCAACCAACACTTCCAGCAAACCAACCGCCACACCGTTGTCCTTGAAGACACGTTGTCCGCGGCTGTTTGTATTTTGGAATGTGCGCGAGACTTCAAACAACTGGCCACGCTTGTTGCCATAATTCAGATTGAACGCAACCTTCCGCAGCAACCCACTCAACAGAGTCGTCTGCATCAAGGGCTCATCCCTGATGATGGGATTGAGCAATGCCACAGGCTCACCACAGGCGTTGATGCTCGCTTGATTGAGTTTCTTCCAATCATCCGCGCGCATGAAATGAAAGCCTGCTGTTTCGTGGTACCCGAGGCTCACCATGCGGTTTGCAACAGACTCGAATGCCGACAAATGTGAATCATCGGGCGCAACGCGTCCGACAGAATTCATCGGCAGTGCCGGCACATGATCTATGCCGACAACCCGAACAATTTCTTCAACCAAATCCGCGACGCCGACAACATCCAGCCTGCGCCACGTGGGTACGGTGACTTTTGCACCAGATCCCGATTTCGCAATCGTAAATCCCAGCGCAGAAAGGATCTTCAACTGATCATCGAATCCCACAAGTTCACTGCCCACCCGCAATGCAAGATCATCCGACCCGAAAAGCAATTCGAAATTTGCCGAGGGTTGTGTCTTGGAAGCATCAAGATGTTTAAGAACATTGTTTCCGTCTGAAAAATACGCACTTGCCGCAGAAGCAATTTCACCATTCACACGCGCAGCAGCAGAGCCAACATATTTGACTGAACCTTCAGTCTTGGACTGCAATGCGGAGATTAACCCGACAAGCTTTTGCGCAGCTTCCGCTCGACGGAAAACGTCGATCCCTTTTTCAAAGGCAAAACTGCTGTCTGTCTTGCGTCCATGACGACGCGATGTGCGACGGACCAACACTGGATGCGGATTTGCAAATTCGAGCACAAGACTTGTCGAACCGGTCGAGACTTTTGAGTGCTCACCACCAATCACGCCCAGAAGTGCCTGGACTTGCGATTCATCGGCAACAACACAATCATTCGCCACGAGTGTCCGCTCTTTGCCATCAAGGCCAAGAAAGCCCTCGGATTCGCGAGCGAAACGCAGACTGAGTTGACGATGACCATTCTTCCCCTTGGCAAGCTTGGCAACATCGAATGCGTGGTTGGGTTGGGCAAAACACAACAGCAGAAGGTTACCCGCATCCACCACGGAATTGATGCTCTTTTGACCCAGAGCCTCAAGACTATTTCTCAACCAGCCAGGCGTTGAAGTCACCTTGACGTCATCGAGGGCAACAAAAAACGCAGGCGCACCCAATTCGTTCTGTGCCGCAAATGCACCAGCTTTTGTTTCAAGTTGAGTTCGTTCTTGAGCTTCAGACAGGATCTGTTCGGCAGACACACTTGCCGTCCAATCACTCGGCCATGCTTTAAGCTCAACTGAATTCTTTCCTTGCCATTTCAATCCGGCGCACAATTCGCGCGCGGCGCCTTCGTGTCCCAAAAGGTCTGGACGATTTGGAGTGACGTTCAATTCAAACAGAACATCATCCAGTCCAAGAGCATGAAAAACCGGCGTGCCAAGCACGGTTGCCAGCTTTGCTTCTGGCAATCCACAGGACGCTTCCGAATGAAGTTCCCAGATACCGTTACCGTCGCGCTCTTCTTCCACATTCAAGCCAAGCTCTTCACGCGAACAGAGCATGCCGCTGCTTTCAACATCGCGGATCTTCGAGACCTTGATCTCCAGTCCGTTTGGCAACACAGCTCCTGGCAAAGCAACTGCAACATAAAGTCCTGCCCGCGCATTAGCAGCACCGCAGACGATTTGGCGAACATCATTCGGGCCCGTCTGGACCTGACACACCTGCAGCTTGTCTGCTTTGGGGTGTCGCTCGGCAGACTTGATGACGCCAACCACTACTTTTTCGAATCCCTGGCCACGCAAGGTTTGCGATTCAACTTCAAATCCCTGGCGGGTGAAAATCTCTGCAAACGATGCCACGTCCCAGCGCTGCCAGCACGGAGAAAGTTCCGCGTTCGTTCCGGGCAAAAGCGGCAGCTGCAGGAAAAGACGATCGATGAGTTTCAAACTGATAAGCACGATTCCATCCCCTCAACGCAAAGACAGCTGGCGCGAAAGCAACACGTCGCCTTCAAACAGAGAACGCAGGTCGGCGATTCCGAACTTGCTCATGGCAATCCGGTCGACTCCCATGCCGAACGCGAAGCCGCTGTAGACTTTTGAATCCACACCACAACGGTCGAGCACGCGGGTGTTTACAAGTCCACACCCGCCCATTTCCAACCAGCCTGTGTGTTTGCAGCTGCGGCACCCGGCACCAAAACATTGTTGGCACTGTACGTCGATTTCTGCACTCGGTTCTGTGAAGGGAAAATAGCTGGAGCGCAGACGCAGTTTGACAGGACGACCAAACACCTCGGCAAAAAACGCATCAAGCGTGCTGCGCATGTGCGCCAAGGTGATTCCCTTGTCGACCACCAGACATTCGATCTGGCGGAAAGTCGGAACGTGGGTCAGGTCCAATTCATTGCGATAGGTGAAACCCGCACAAGCCACGCGCAAAGGAACTCCACGTTCCATCATTGCATGAGCTTGAACACTGCTGGTGTGGGTGCGCAGAACCCATTCCGAAGCAACGAAAAACGTGTCCTGCATTTCGCGTGCAGGGTGCTCGGCGGGAATATTGAGAGCTTCAAAGTTGTAAAATTCACGCTCAAGTTCGGGACCATCGATGACCGTGAATCCCAGCCGCTTGAGTGGCTCGAGCAGTTGCTGCACTGCCAAGGACACAGGGTGCCGCGAACCCAGACGCAACTCCGGCATCGGCAAAGAAAGATCGACAGTCTCTTCCGAAAGTTTCTTTTCCTCTGCGAAATTTCGACAGTCGGAGACGAATTTTTCGATCTCAGCTTCGAGAACCGCTTTCAACTGGTTGATCTTTGCACCAGCCTCCTTGCGTTCTTCGGCCGGATAATTCCTCAAGCCCTTCAGCCAATCCTGAAGCGGGGACTTTCTTCCGGTGAAGCGCACTCGCACTTCATCTGCCTGGAGTTCTGTGAACGATGCCAGCGGCAGTGCAGTGACCTTCAGGCAGCGGTTGCGTTCATCATCAATCAAGTTTTGCAACTCCGACAAAGAAGAAGCTGCCGCGGACTGCGGCAGCTCCAACAATGCGGAGAGTGAAATGTCTGTCGACAGGGTCATCACCTCACCCTCTTCCTTTGTATTAACCGTTCATGCTTCCAAGAAAATCATTGTTGGTTTCTGTTCTTTCAAGCCGCTGGATCAAAAACTCCATCGACTCAATAGGACTCATCGGATGAATCACCTTGCGCAGGACCCACAAGCGGTTGAGGATGTCCTTGGGCAACAGCAAATCTTCGCGACGTGTTCCCGACTTGTTGATGTCGATCGCAGGGAAGACGCGCCGTTCGGCCAATCGACGATCAAGCACCAATTCCATGTTGCCCGTACCCTTGAATTCTTCAAAGATCACTTCGTCCATGCGGCTTCCAGTTTCGATCAGTGCTGTCGCGATGATGGTCAAGCTGCCACCTTCCTCGACGTTGCGTGCTGCTCCGAAAAAGCGCTTGGGCTTGTGAAGGGCATTGGCATCCACACCACCGGTGAGGATTTTACCGCTCGGCGGAACAACCGAGTTGTAGGCACGTGCCAAACGGGTGATGGAGTCGAGAAGAATCACGACATCTTTTTTGTGTTCAACAAGGCGCTTGGCCTTTTCGATCACCATTTCGGCAACCTGAACGTGACGCGAAGCTGGTTCGTCGAACGTACTCGAAACGACTTCGCCCTTCACGGTGCGTTCCATTTCGGTCACTTCTTCGGGACGCTCGTCAATCAGGAGAACAATCAACACAACTTCAGGATGGTTGTGCGCGATTGCTGTTGCAATGTTCTGCAAAAGTACCGTTTTACCTGTGCGCGGTGGCGCAACGATCAGCGAACGCTGGCCCTTGCCGATAGGCGACATCAAGTCGATGGTACGGGTGCTGAGCACTTCCGGATGATATTCAAGCTTCAAACGCTCATTCGGGTGAATCGTGGTCAAGTTGTCGAACAGGATCTTCTCACCCGTCAGATCGGGTGGTTCCATGTTGACGGATTCCACCTTCAACAAGGCGAAATAGCGTTCGTTGTCTTTCGGTGGACGGATTTGACCTGAAACCGTATCGCCCGTGCGCAGGTTGAAACGACGGATTTGCGATGGAGACACATAAATGTCGTCCGGCCCAGGAAGATAGTTGTAGTCTGGTGCGCGCAGAAAGCCGAAGCCGTCTGGCAGAGTTTCAAGAACGCCTTCAGAATAAACAACGCCATTGCGTGCTGCTTGCGCTCCAAGCAATGCGAACACGAGATCCTGCTTGCGCAGGTTGGCGGCACCCTCGATGCCCATCTCGCGGGCCATTTGTACCAGGTCACTGATGTGCTTTTCTTTCAGTTCCTTGAGATTCATCACCGGAACGTTGGCGTTGAACTCCGGTTCCTTCTCCTCGATCATGGGCATCTGTTGCTGCTTGTCGGATCTTTTGAAATTCGGATTGAAATTTCCACCGCCCTGGCGTTGTTGGAATCCACCTTGGCCATGTGGACGGCCTTGATGCTGTCCGCCACCGTGACCGGGACGACGGAACTGTTGATGACCATGTTGACCATGGTGACCGCCATGCTGGCCCTGTGGATGACCATTGGGTGACTGAACGGGTCCACCCGCGTTCGCAGGCTGAGGAGCGGGAGCAGGACCTGCCGCTGCGGGAGTTCCGACGGACTCACGAGGGCTATTCATCGCAGGGCTGGGCATTGGGGCCGCTGACTCACGAGCTGCCACTGCATCCGCAGCGGGCGCGGGCGCGGGTGCACCTGCCGGTTGTTCACGCCGTGGCATAAACCCACGACGATCTTCTCTTTTTTGGGGTACAAATGTGCTGACTCCCTTGGAATCATCATCTGTTGAGCCAGCCGCAGCTTCAGGGGCCGTACTTTCATGACCGCCCTCGTCTCCGGAGTTTTCGTCTTTTCTGACAAATCTGCGGGGCGCACGCTTACGGGT
>JBDLRR010000333.1:0-3741 GCA_039799985.1 Pseudomonadota bacterium
TGCCGTCTTGTTTGGCGAATTGTCTCCGGCCATCACCCGCGTTCTTTTTGTCGTTTACTGTGTATTGGCGGGACTTTATTTTCCAATTTTGCTTTTTCCGGTGGTCTGGAATGCCTCACGCTGCGCAAAGCGTGGAATCGCCGGCTTCCCTGTGTGGGCTCTTGTCTTTTCCGTCACCTTGCTTGAACTCACCCTTCCCCGCTTTTTTCACTGGACCTTTGGAAATCTCATGCACGGCTCACTGTCGGTTTCCCAATGGGCCTCATGGTTTGGCTCATCGGGCCTGTCAGCATTGGTATTTGCCAGCAACTTTGTCCTTGCCCGTGCTTTGGCAGACACCGCCCGAAATCCTGGTCGGATTGGCATCACGGTTGCCGCAACAGCAGTTTGTTGGCTGGCCATCTTTGGTGCCGGAAATTTGCGCTTGAAAACAATGCACGAACGTCAGGAACAGGCGCGCAAAACGACTGTGGGGTTCGTTCAACCGAACTTTCGCTTTCCGGGTCTTCCACGCAAGGCAGAACTCGGCAAAGAGGCCGTTTTGCAGTCTTTGCCATCCATCATCGAACTCACTGATGAAATGATTGCGAGCCGCAAAGACAAAAGCAAAATCGATCTCATCATCTGGCCCGAGAGCACTGCTCCCTTCGACTTTGCATGGTCCAAGGATGATCAGGAAATCGTCAAGAAAAAGATCAAGGAATGGAACGCGCCGCTGTTGGTCCAGGCCTCGGAATTCGACAAGCAGGAACTCGACACTCTTGGGCCACGAAAAGCAACCATGTATTCCATCTCTTTCTTGTTGCGCCCAGATGGTTCGCGGAGTCCCAGTTTTAAAAAGTGGGTCCCGATGCCCTTTGGTGAATCAGTCCCATTGGAAGACAAATTCCCTTGGCTGGGTGATTTGGTGCGCGACAACGTCAACAACGTTTCCAAGGTTGGACGTGGTCAAAGTGTGGATGCCCTGGCCTACAGTCCGACCGAATCGGTTGCACCACTGATTTGTTTTGATGCTATTTCGGCCGATCTTACCCGCGCCCAGTCGACCCAAGGCAATGCATCGCTGTACATCAACCAGGCGAACTTCCTTTGGATGTGGAAGAGCAATGCAGGATTCCAGTTTCTGGAGCTGGGTCGGTTTCGGGCAATCGAAAATGGCCGGAGCTTTGTTTTGGCTGCAAACACAGGTCCCAGTGTTGCTCTGTCGCCCACGGGCGAGCCGATGTCGGAATTTTTGGGCCTCATGTCACGCGGATATTCTGTAGCCTCGCTGCCGGTTCTCGAAGAGCGAACGTTGTACGCCGAATGGGGAGATTTTCCGCTTGTTCTGCTGGGCGCACTTGCTTTTGCCTGGCAACTCTTTCTTTCCCGTCCTCAATTAAGACCACGCTGAATCAAGCGCCATCGCAGTCGACAATAATCGGCGCGGTGGTGGTCAGGTATTCAGAACTGTGACCTTGATAAAACCGCACCATCAGCGACCAGTATTTTGATCTTACCCCTGCTTTTTTTGTTGGGCATTTTGGAAACGTGAGAGGAACGTTGACTTCGAAAATTTCGGGTTCTTGCTGTGGGACATTTTCCAGCACCCAATCATAAGGTCTTTCTGTGACCAAGCCGTTATTGAGCAAACGTTCCCACCAGGGAGTCCGATCGCCTTCAGGTTCTTCACGCAACACGCCTTGAGCTGACGGATTGTCAAGAAAAGTCAGACTTCGCTCGACCCGACCATTCACTACAAATTCAATCTTTTGAGGCTTGAGCATTGGATTTGGCTCAATCATTCTCAAGCGCAAAAAAGAATTCTCGTCTGAAACTTTTGAGCGGGAAGCCACGTCACCCATGACTCCGACCAACCCGGAAGCACCGTAAAGAGCCATGACCAGCTGCAATTGCGGACTTTGCGTGGCATAGACGTGCCGCCGTGACAGGGCACGCACCAATGCCGTACGCGAAAATTCTTCATCAAGTAGAACTGCAATCCTGCTCTGGTCACTGACTCCCCAGTAGGGTGTGTGGTTGTCTTGCGACGCCATCGGAGCCAACCGCCAGCCTTGATCCAACGCTTCGTCGAGATGTGACTTGCGGCCGCCATAACCTTTCAACGAACGTTTCCAGACATTTTTGTGGATGGTTTCAACACCAATCAATTTCGTCGACAAACGCTCGTCGAATTTGAAATGACGAAGATCAAAAAAATTGCGGTACTTGTGAAACCCAGGATGAGCAAAAATGGCCAGAGCATCTGATTGCTCAGGCAAAGACAACCAATCAAAAAACTCCGTCAAGCTGGGTGTCTGAAGAAAACTCGTCCATCGGGATGAGTTGAGCACCACAACATGTCCCTGCAGCGGATGACTGTATTCAAAGCCCGACAGAGCAACAAAGCCCGGACGACTTTCTGAATGCGCCAATTCCTGCAATCTTGACCAATCATTGGATGCCTTCTTCCACCAGTATTCTGAGTGATCCGTGACAGCAAAAAAGTCGAGGCCGGCAATATCGCGTGCCATGCGGAAGGCATCGCGAGCATCGCCGATGCCATCGGAAGAAAACGTGTGCGCATGCAAAAGACCAAAATATGCCCGCAGAGGCCGTTCCGGCAACAACACCAAATTTGAACGATTTTCCAAACGACTCAGCCGCGGCTCCACCGAAACGTAGGAGTCAGGATTGTAAAGGTAGTCTCCAATATTGATGCCACCGGGTTGAGCATCGTGAGCCGCAGGTTGCGCCAATGCAAGAAGCCCGCGCAGGTGAAACAATGAACGGGTTTGAGGTTGAAGGGCATTGCGGCTGACATCGTTCCAGGTCAGGGCCAACAACGAAGGCTCGCCCAAACGAATGGTCGACACATCGACTGAGCTTCGCTTGTTTTGAGCACCCAGCGGATTCGCTTTTTCGGCGGCAAATGCGCTAGAGTGGATGCAGTTTAAAATCACGAAACACAGGCAAAGAGTCCAGCAAGTGAACACTGATATCGACAAACGGCATTTCAGGCCGAGAACTCTGGCTCGTGGACTTGGCTTTTTTGTCGTTCTCTTTGCGTTCTTCATTTTTTTGCGTCCACCTGTGACCTGGAGCGAAATTTACTTTCTTGCTTCTTTGAAAACAAGACCTCTCAGTCTGGAAACAACTTCGGCTGAACTCTTTCCCAGCTTGTCAAACCCAGATCTTGTGCTCCACAAGGCAGCTTATTTTCCAGCCTGGTTCAGCGGAATTTTCAGCAAAATAGCGTTGTCACTGCGGCAACTGACAGGTGGCAGATTTGAAGACTTGATTGGCCAGAACGAACTTGTGGTCTATCGCCTCGCCTGCATCTCGCTGGCAATGATTGCTTTCATTTTGATTCGCAAAAAACTCACATCAAGGCAAAATCAAGCGACCTGCACATCATCTGTAGGCATGAGCAATCAGGCTTGGCTACCATTTCATCCTGCCATCGCCTTGGGCTTGACGCTCATTTTCGTCCGCTGGGGAGCCATCGAACAACTGCTGATTCTTGTCGCCCTGGCTGCATTGAGCGGGCTTACGGCCGTAAACGCAAAACTCAACAGCGATCACGCCAAAACTCGACTGAATTTGGCGATCTTCGCCACCGCACTGGCATTCGCCAATTCCAGAACCTGGACTTACTCACTGCTGCCTGCCGCCCTGGTCTGGACGCTGCTGCAAAAGCATCAATGGGCGAACCTGCTGCGAATCATCAACATTTCGATTCTGACGATACTGATTTTTGTG
>JBDLRR010000334.1:0-7451 GCA_039799985.1 Pseudomonadota bacterium
TGCAGACCCCGATTTTGAAGTGAAAAAATACAAACTGGAACCAGGTGATCGTTTGTTTGTCTACACTGATGGTGTGCTCGAAAACGGAAGAAATGAGGGCAAGGCCATTTCATTTGCCAAGCTTCGACGTGCATTGAATCAACCTGAAAAGCGCGTTGCGCAGACTCATCAGGAACTGGTCGGACTGCTCAAAACGACGTGGCAGGATGCCCCAATTGAAGACGACTACACGCTCATTCTGATGCAATGGGGTGAAGAAAAGCAGGCGAAATCTTCATCGCCGGCGGGAGTCAATCAGATGCTTGGCGTGACGCAGTTGGTCTCGACTTGAAATTCACGCAGCAAATCGATGCCAGCTGTGTCGTATTGCTCTCTAAATACGACTTTTGAGATACCAGCGCCGGCAATCAATTTGGCACAGTTCACACAAGGGCTGTAAGAACAATAAAGCGTTCCTCCGCGCAATCGCGGACCATCGGCATAAATCAATGCATTGGCTTCGGCGTGTATGATGATGCGTTCTTTGTTTGTGCGATCCCACCAATCCACATTGGAGTCGTCGTATGAGGCGGGTGTGCCATTGTAGCCGGTCGCAACGACGCGCCGGTGTTCGTCGATGATGACACAGCCAACCTGGCGCTTTTTGTCGGGACTGCGTTTGGCAATCACCTCTGCCATTTCCAGAAAGTAGTTGTCCCAGCTGGGTTTCGAGTGGGTCATTGAAATGTCGCCCCTTTCAATCGCGGACAAAGTCATAGCTTGCGTATATTACTCTTGAATGCCCACATCAATGGCAACATGGTTTTGAGGTGATGTATGCGAATTTCTTCGAGGTTTTCGAAATGTACGCTTGTTGTCGGGGGAGCTCTGATTCTGCTCTCTGGCTGTGTGCGCCGAAATTACAACTCAAACCCGTACATCGTTGGTGGCGAATTGGTGGAAGAAAGTGATCCTGTCTACCGATCCGCGGTTTCTCTTGATTACGATGGTTCTCCTGTGTGCACAGGGTTTGTCTACGACAAGCGAACGATTGTCACGGCCGCGCATTGCCTTGCTGCCGGGCCGCTGCAGTCAGGAACGATAACCATCACCTTTGGCAGCAAGAACAGACAACTGAAAACCTCTGTTGAGGTTCCAGCCAAACAAGCTCTTGCCAATGGTGGTTGGGACAGAGGTGATATTGCCCGCAAGGATATTGATCCGATGCCGCAATATCCTAAAAACGATGTGGGCATCATCGTGCTTTCGGAAGATGTGCCGGATTGGGTCAAGCCTTTACCCATCAAGGAGATTGGTAGTGTCGATATTGGCCGGGATGTGATTCTGGCTGGTTTCGGCCAGACGCGCGAGCTTCCACAGCATGCATCGACAACCGAGTTCAAAGGCTTTCTGCGCAAAACGAAGGTCAAGCTGTCGGTCATCAACGATGCTGGAAAAGAGTTTATCTGGCAGGCTCCGGAAGACAATTCGCGTGCGAGTTCGTGCCACGGTGATTCAGGTGGTCCCATGTACTTTGTGGAAAACGACGGCAGCCTGACTGTGATTGGCGTGACTTCACGTTCCTACGGCGCAACGCTCGACTGCATGCAAAAGGGTGTTTACACAGATGTCCGCAAATTCGTGGGCTGGATCAAGACGAGCAAAGAAAAATTGTTGAGTGGTGTTATATCGACCGCCGACTGGCAGCACCGTTATTTCACCAGCAAGGAAGGCACGAAAATTGCTCTCGACTACAAGCTAATTCAAGCTGGTCCCGAGTATCTGGCCAAGGAAATTTGGTTGAACGTTTACAATCCGAAATTCACAGGTCAGGAAGTGGTTTCAGCCACGCTTTCGAGCTACATCAATTCACTGACCGAACAGAAACTCAAGATGGAATATGCAGGTGAACACAGATTCACCATCAAGTTTGACAAATTCGATAAAGAAAAGGTTTGTGCTATCGCATCGCGTTGGGGAGTTCAGCAGGACGTAAAAGTGGACATTGGTGGAAACACCCAGAAGGACAGCACTTCGGGCGACGAAAAGTTCAAGTTCAAATTCTGCGAATCGAATTGAACCGGATCATTCGTCGTCCGAACTTTGCCGCAACGAGGCGAGCACACTGACGTCTTCCAGGGTTGTCGTGTCGCCCAGGCTTTCGTGACCAGTCGCAACATCTTTCAACAAACGTCTCATGATTTTGCCGCTGCGGGTTTTCGGAAGAGAATCGGTAAATCGGATGTGATCGGGTTTGGCAAAACTGCCGATGATTCCTCCAACGTGGGTGATCAACTCGCGAGCAAGTGTGTGCTTCTTGTCGTCACTCCAGTCTGGAGATTGCTTGACCTCATTTTTGAGAGTCACAAAAGCGTAAATCGAAGTTCCCTTGACCGCGTCCGGGACTCCCACGACGGCAGACTCAGCCACGCTGGAATGGTCAACCAGAGCACTTTCCACTTCCATCGTTCCAATCCGGTGTCCTGCAACGTTGATCACATCATCCACGCGCCCAATCACCCAAATGTCGCTGTCGGCATCCTTGAATGCTCCGTCACCGGTGAAATACCAGGGGTCTTTTTGTGGCCCCGTCGGACCAGCAAAAGTGCTCCAATAGGTTTTGGCATAACGATCAGGGTCACCATGAACGGTGCGCAATTGAGACGGCCAAGGTTTGGTGATGACAAGTTTTCCGCGATTGCCAGGTGCAACCGGTGTTCCATTGTCGTCGACCACGTCAATCGAAATTCCAGGCAGAGGGCGAGTCGCTGAACCCGGCTTCAATGGCGTGACGCCAGGCAGAGGACTCATCATGATTCCTCCCGTTTCGGTTTGCCACCATGTGTCGACGATGGGGCATTTTCCGTTGCCGATGGTGGCGTGATACCACTCCCAAGCTTCGGGATTGATGGGCTCGCCAACGGAACCAAGCAGGCGCAGCGAGGTCAAATTCGACTTGCGCGGCCATTGGTCACCCTGTCGCATGAACGCCCTGATGGCGGTAGGTGCAGTGTAAAAAATTGAGATATTTTCGCGTTCAATGCAACGCCAGAATCGTCCGAAATCGGGAAAGTCCGGCGCACCTTCGTACATGTAAATGGTGGCCCCGGTGGAGAGCGGACCATAAACGACGTAGCTGTGACCAGTGACCCAACCAATGTCGGCTGTGCACCAGTAGACATCGTTTTGTTTGATGTCGAAGACCCATTGGCAGGTCAGATTTGTCCACAGCGCATAGCCTGCAGTTCCGTGCACGACTCCTTTGGGTTTTCCTGTGGTGCCGCTCGTGTAAAGGATGAATAGTGGATGTTCCGCCGGCAATGAAGCTGCCGGCAACTGACTGTTCTTGACAGAAACATTGGCATACCAGTGATCCCTGCCATTCATCATTTTTGTCGGACTGAAACTGCTGTCTGAAATTCGATACGAGCCGTTTTGGGTTTCGCCAAGGCGATCGACGACCACAACAGATTTGACGCAAGGACACTCTGCAACCGCCTTGTCGACTGCGTTTTTCAAGGAAAGAATTTTGCCGCGGCGAAAACCACCATTGGCGGTGATGACGCACGACGCCTGGGCATCCAGAATGCGGTCGCGCAGCGATTCGGCAGAAAATCCTCCAAACACAACAGTGTGTGTGGCTCCGATGCGCGCGCATGCCAGCATCGCGACCACGGCCTCGGGGATCATGGGCATGTAAAGTGCAACCCGATCGCCTTTGTTGACACCCAGGTTCTTGAGCCCTTCTGCAAATGCGCACACCTCTGCATGCAGTTGTTGGTAGGTGAATGTTTTGCGCTCCAGAGGCTGCTGGCCTTCACAAGGTTCACCTTCCCAAATCAATGCTGTTTTGTGAGCCACAATACTTGCGAGATGTTTGTCCAGACATTGCTCGCTGATGTTGAGTTCACCGTCACAAAACCATTGCACGAAAGGCGGTTCCCACTTCATTGCCACGCTGAATGGTTTTTTCCAGACGAGGTGATCTTTGGCGAGTTTGGCCCAGTGATCCTCATACGAGAGTTTCGCCGACTGCATGAGTTCGGCGTGGTCGGCTTTTTTGAGGTTTGCAGATTTGGCAAAATTTTCGTCGGGCTGAACCACTCGGGTATTGAAGATCATCGCTTCGGCCTTTCTACAAAAACAATGGGAACAGATTCAAAATCAATTTTTGGTCGACAATTTTTCCCGGGTTTTGCGGAACGAGTATTTCACCCAGAGAACAGTTTCGGCAGCAAGAGCAAACACAAGCGCAAAGACTCCCGCACTGAGCACCGAGAGAACCGAATAATGTGGGAGTTTCAGAAGTTTGCTGACCGCAATTGACACGGGTTTGTGGCTTGCATGGAATCCCAGCATGAGAATTGACAAGCTCAAGAACAACAACAGAAGCCGACGTTTGAAACCTATTTCAGTCAGTCTGAGAAGAAACGGAGTGATGGCTGCCGATAAAATCACAGCCTGCCACCAGGGAAGCAGCGAGAACGTCAATAGACAAAAAGCGATCCAAAGGAACTCGCGCATCGTGTGTCTCATGGAGCCGCCTCGAGTTTTGTGCGGGACATAGTCAGCGAATCCTTGAGTTGTCCTTGTTGAACAAATAGCAATTCGTCCAATTTGCCCTTAAGCCATGTGTCAATCATGTTTGAATAATATGGACTACCCACGTGTCCTGAGGGACCTCCAGGATAAACACCCCAGGCCTTGGGTTGTGCATCGACCCATGTGACCACCATTCTCCAACTCGGCCCATGATGATCGGTGGTGGCATTGACTGTCAGTCCATCGCCACCCGTTTCGAGATGTTCGAATCCGAAACCTGGAAGGTTGGCAAGATGGGGAATTTTTGTACCACGATACTTGCCCCAAGCAGGCAGCTGGTTTTGTGACCTGTTGCGTTTGGAGAAAGAGCGCAAAGTCTGGAGCGTTCGCTCGAAGTTTGCAGCGACGATCGCTGGAAGCTCAGACTTTGCAGGAACCGATGGCAGCACGGGCCAATCGGCGAGTTTGTCTGAAAGAAGAAGTTCCATGGTGCGATCTTCAGAAGGTTTCGGAAAATGTTGCTTGGGGAAAGATTTTTCCCAAACAGAGTTGTACACGTTTTCCCACCATGTGTTCCAAATTGTTGCGTGCTCGCTTGTGGCGTCCAGTTGCATGTTCCATTTACCGAGTGACTCAAGAATGTCTTTGTCTTCTTTGTTTTTGAGTAACCCCGAAGTCCATTGTGAAAACAGTGGCAAAAGAGCTTTTGCACGCAAATCAACAACGTCATTTTGCAAGTCCATGAGTGCCGAGATTGTCGTTGGATTCGTCGTGGTCAGCTCTGCCAGGCGCTGACCTATGCGTGTTCCCCGCAGGTAACTTGTGAAGACCCAGTCACCGGAAGCAAATCCGGGCGTGGGATCACGTGTGGGTTGTTGGTTGGCCGAAAACAAATAACCGCGATCTGGAGACCAGCTTTGCGGCAAGTGGCCAAAGCCGATGTCGTCTTGCCATTCATTGGCGGGATTGGTGCCGTCGAGAACATATCTGCCAAATCCACTGGTGCGGATTGGATATCGTCCGGCCTGCACAAATCCAATCGAGCCGGTTTTGTCGGCCATGACGAAGTTTTGTCCGGGAGCCTGATAGGTTTTGAGTGCATTTTTCATTTCCTGGACCGATCGGGCGCGATTCAACGAATGAAAAACCCGGAATTCGTTTGATGGCATGTGTCCAGACCATTTCATTGCAAAAGGGACTGTGACAGAACCACCACTTTTCTGGTCGAGGGCAAACTCTTGCGCAACAGGACCCAAGTGGGTCTGGGTGACTTCAATCGTGCGCGCAGGCTTGCCTTTGATGCGGATAACTTCTTTGCGAACAGTCGATGGTTTCCATTGCTGCGCGTAAAAGTAGTTTGGGTTTGGTTTGGTTTTGTCGAATTTCATGGCGTACCAGTCGATGACATCGACGCCTGAATTGGTGATTCCCCAGCTCACCGAGTCATTGAATCCGATGATGATGTGTGGAAGTCCTGGCAAAGAAACCCCGTAAACATTCACTCCAGGAGCTGTCAGCTGGACTTCGTACCAGATGGATGGAAGTTTCAAATCGAGATGCGGATCGTTGGCCAGTACCGGGTAACCGTGGGTTGTGCGCACGCCGTCCACAACCCAATTGTTGCTGCCGTTGCTTGGTTTTCTTTGTTCCTGCTTTGAAGCTTGCGCACTTTCACCGATGCGCAAAAGTCCGTCCAGACGCATCGGAGCTGCTGAACCGTCTCCAGCTTCAATCAGGCTGATCAACGACATGTTTGCAACAGATGCGTCCAGAATTGGCAGGCCTTGCGAGTAAAATTCAGGGAAAAGGTTTTCCATTTCGCCCACAGTGAATTTCTGCAATGCGTTTGTGAACTTAAAATCATCAAAATTTCCGGTCAGGATCCAAATCATCTGCTTGTGAAACAGGACGCATTTGAGTGGAGTCCAAGGCTCGGGTGAAGTGCCGAGCAATTTGTATTCGATTGGAAAATCTGCGGGTGAAAGAGATGAAATGTAACTGTTGACTCCGCTGCTGTAGGCCTCGAGGATTTCGAATTGTTCCTTGTCGTTGTTCTTAAGGAAGTCGAGCTCAACCTCAGCTGCTGCCAAAAAGCCCAGTCGTCGTTGCTTGCTGTCGAATTCAAAGGCGCGTTCACCCAGCAATTCTGAAACCCTGCCTGACGTTGCTGCGGTTTGAAGTTCCATCTGCCAAAGCCGATCGCGTGCAGTTGCAAATCCCTGGCCAAAAGCAAGATCAAGGTCATTCTCGGCCGAAACGTGAGGCACGCCGCGAATGTCGGTCGATATGGTCACATCCTTTTTCAAGCCTTTGACCGACATGAGAGCGGGGGAGGATTTTTTGGTGGCAGACGGCGAATTGTTCAAATAGCCGGTGGAAGGGCTTAGAAACGCACCCAGCGGAGGGATGGTGCCCAGGCGAACACTGAGCAGCACCGCAAGCAACAAAAAAACGCCCCAGGTACCGAGAATTCTCATCAGGTAGGGGCGTTTTCCTGCAGAAACAGACATGAATCAGGGCCTCCGGCAGATCGTTCGAACGTGTCAAGCGTGTCGACGAGTTTCGCCGGAAAATCCCGATCTGTAAACTGGGTCAGTTGGACCAGGTCTTCATGATGTCGATCGGTTCTTTGCCGACGGCATCCTTGCGGCTGAGCTTGATGCGTCCGGTGCGGTCGATTTCGATGACTTTGACCATCACTTCATCGCCTTCCTTGACCACATCTTCCACCTTGTTTACGCGCTGTGCCGCCAGCTGCGAGATGTGGACAAGTCCTTCCACTCCCGGCTTGATTTCAACAAAGGCGCCGAAGTCTGAAACCTTCTTGACGATGCCCAAATAGACTTCGTTGATTTCCGGATCGCTGGTGAGGAAGTGAATCATGCGCTTGGCAAGTGCAGCAGCTTCACCGTTGTTGGATGCCAGATTGA
>JBDLRR010000335.1:0-5123 GCA_039799985.1 Pseudomonadota bacterium
GTCGTCCAGCGAAACATTCATCCCGCGCAGCAGTCTGTCGAAGTCGACTCCCAAAGTCCCTGGGTTGTAAACCGCCAAAGCCCAACCGAAAGTCTCGAGGAACAACTTTTCGAACTCGTCATACACAGCCTGTGAAGAACTGAGAAGCCAAAGTTCATTGCTGTCGAGGTGCCAAACGATCTCGATGAGCCGTACCGACGGGAGTGTCCCGCGCAGCAACTCGAGCTTGAGGCGATCACGGGTCGCATCGCGGAGCTTCTTGTTGGGTCCACGTCCACCCTCGCCCTTGCCTTTGCCCTTGGCATGCAGGGCTTCAAGTGCATTTTTCATTTGCAGGCGAAAGTAAGTCCCCGGAATCCTTTTCACATCTGTCCGCATTCCAAAAACAAAAGCCTGCTCATAAACGTGCTCATGGGCCGCATCAAAATTGCCTTCGCCCGAATAGGGATGACACCAGCCAGTGCTCTGTTCCCGTTCCTCTTCCAGCGCCAAAGGCGAAATGCTTTTTTTCTTGAGTTTTTTAATGATGTCCTTGAACTGGACTTCTTTGGGATCAACGAGAATCTGCAAGCGACGAAGCGCCAGGGCGCCAGCACCCAGTGACATAGAAAGTCTCCGATTCGAATCAGGGGTCTTGGCGGCGCACTGTGTCACAGCCGCCCGACCGCTGCAAGTGAAGCGCGACTCCCGAAGGACCTGCAAAGGCCATGTAGGGTGTTGAAAACGCTGCGGCCATATTTCCCAAGGCATCAACGGCAATAATGCCGGCCCGGCCATCCATCCGCCGCCACAGGTCGGCAAGTGTCTCATTGACCGCATGCGAAAGAGGCACTCCAGCTTTGACAGCGGCCGAAATTCTCTGACCCGCCGCAATTCTAAGCAAACCCTCGCCCCAACCCGTACAACTGACCGCCGCACCTTCGTTGTCGGCATAAACACCAGCACCAATCACAGGCACGTCGCCCACCCGGCCTTGCATTTTGCCCGGAGTTCCACCCGTACTGGTTCCGGCAAACAGCGACCAACGTCCACCTTCTGCGCGATTGCGGAGTGCAACAACCACTCCCACTGTTCCGCGTTTTTCTGGCTCTGGCCCAGAGCGTACCGATTGATTGACCGGCGCAGCGAAAAAGGCCTTGGCATCGGGTTTTCCGGCAGCCAGCCAGCGGGCAAAAACATCACGCTCACGCGGGTCGACCAACTCTTCGGCCGGCAAGCTCTCGTGCCCGCATTTGAGGGCGAAATGTTCGGCACCCGGGCCGATCAAAAATGCATGGTTGGTCTTTTCCATAACATCGAGAGCAATTCGGGATGGGTGAAGAAAATTACGAATGCCAGCAACAGCACCCGCACGCAGGTGTTCACCTTCCATGATTCCGGCATCAAGCTCGACTTCACCACATTCGTTCAAAAAGCTTCCACGTCCTGCATCGAACGTAGGGTCACGCTCGAGCACTTCGAGCGCGGAAAGAACCACACGCAGTCCGTCTGCACCACCACGCCAAGCAGCCATTGCCGCCTGCCACGCATCACGAACTCCAAGCGCATGGGCTCTGTGCAAGACTTGGGGAATGTCCCACGCACCACCATGAACCAGCAGACGAATGTCATTCGATTCATCGAGTTCACAATCGGCCTGGCAAGGATTGGTGAGGCTGTCGCACAGAGTCTTGGTCAAGTGCATTTGCGTTGGGTTCATTAAAAACTCTCAACCATTCAATTATATTATAACAAATAAGATCTTTTCTAAACTATAAAAAGAAGCTAAGCACAGACGATTGCGAGCCAAATCCTTCAGCTTGCGCAAATGCCCTTCCTCCAGAGGATTAGAATGAAAGAAGCGTCGCGTCCATCGAAACCAGCCAAGGCACATTCATTCGCCACAGCCCTTTCGAGCCAACAGCGTTCGGCCCTCAAGGCGCGCGCTCATCATCTCAAGCCACTCATTCAGGTCGGACAAAACGGACTGACGGACGGAGTCCTCGGGGAATTGAGGCAAGTGCTCGAAACCCACGAACTGATCAAATTGCAGCTTCCGGGGCAAACCGATGCGGGCGAAAAGAAAGACGCCCTGACTGAACTCGAAGAACAACTTCCCGAGCACACGTTCGTGGTCGGAAGAATTGGCAGAACTGTCATTTTGTATCTGGAGAAAAATCCGGAAGATGCGAAAATTCTGCTCAAAGACCAGCGTTGAATTTTCAAACGCAAAACTTTGCAATATCCACCTGAGGCGTTGTGCCGAGGAGGTCCAATGATGAGTCCATTTTTTGTAAAAGCCAGCGATAGCCATGGTGTGAGTGCAGAAGATGCGCGCGAAGCGGTGAGAACCCTTTTGCGCTATATGGGCGAAAATCCAAATCGCGATGGACTCATGGAGACTCCCGATCGTGTTTGTCGTGCCTGGATTGAAATGACGGAAGGCTACCGGACAAGTCCCGAACACGTGCTCTCGACAACATTCGAGGGCAATTCAGACGAAATGATTGTTCTCAAGGACATCGAATTCACTTCTTGTTGCGAGCATCACCTGCTCACTTTCAATGGCAAGGCACACGTCGCCTATTTGCCTTCGCAAGGCCGGATTGTCGGGTTGTCGAAGCTGGCCCGTATTGTTGATGTTTATGCCAAGCGCCTGCAGGTCCAGGAGCGCATGACCCAGCAGATCGCCGATGCCATTAAGAAAGAGCTCAATCCAGCTGGAGTGGCTGTTGTTGTTGAAGGCCAGCACAGCTGCATGTGTGTGCGGGGAATCAAAAAGCAGGGAGCCTCGATGGTCACCAGCTCGCTGCATGGAATTTTCCGCGAAAACGCCTCGACCCGTGCCGAGTTTATGTCATTGATTAATCGGCGCGATTAAATTCTGTTCGATTTTAAAAACATTGTATTGCTGGTCTCTGCCGACCAGCAACAGCAGTGTTTTGTCTTGCCAGGCCAGCGGGTAAAGCATTGTGAACCTCAGCCCCGAGCCAATGAAGTGGGACAATGTCGACTCGAATTGCAAGCTGCTTTGGGCCAGTGCGGTTTTGACCTGCGCCGGAGTCTCAATGCTGACGTCACCCTCACGAACAAAGCGTCCGAGAAGTTTCAGCAGACTGACACCCGAACACTCGAGAAATTGAGCCCAGGTGTCGCACGTGAGCGTGATTCCCAGCTCGCGCCAAGACGAAGATACGATTCCCCGATCCTCAACAGCCGACAGACGCAAATTCAGCGAGCTTGCGGTTGATTCAGAGTAACTCGCAACTCTTGGAAACTTCCCTTCCCTGTAATCGTCGTAAGCGAGGTTCATAGGCCAATCCAAGGTTTGTTCAACTCTGATGGCCGTTTTTTCGGGCAGTGTGAGTGTCAAACCGGCGGTGCCTGTAGACGGTGCCAGAAAGAGTTCGCGACTGCCTTTTTGAGTTCGCGTTTGCTTGATCAAATTGAATGTCAATTCCGATGTCTTGGATTTCAAAACGACTCGCCGGACAAGAATTCCACATTCCCGAATCTCAGCCTCGGGCACGTTGAAAACAAAGACACCTTCACTTTCCACGACAGGCAAGACGTGCTCGACATCAGTGTCTTCATTTTCACAATCAACCCGTCGCAGTGCAATTTCCGAAATCGAAAAACCACTGGGTAACGGCATCGAATAAGTTGGATGCAATACAAGATGAGTCTGCATTGTTTCAGCTGCGTCGCTTGCTTTATTGCTGCCGCCACAGCTGACGCATATAAAAGCCATCGAAAAAAAGAAAATGCGCTTGTAATTGGTTATGGACATTTGAATACCGCCGGATTGTCGAACGTCCACGTTGAATTTCCGTTGACCAGTTGCGGACATTCTATGATCCCTGCATTTTTTTCATCGCGCTGCTCCAGCGTCACTTTACAGGGCGCATCGTTTTGCGACCATGCTTCGGCATCGCCAAAGCGCAATCCAAGCGAACAGGTCCCGGACTTGAATTTGAGCTGACTGTTGTTGACTTCCGTTTGGAGGTCGCCACAGGTGTAGTTACCATTGGTGAAACCAGACTGCCCGTACATTTGAAGAATCAATCCACTGCCAACACCATCGCCAATGCGATCACGAAGCATGACTGTGTATCCCTGGGCATTTGCTCCGCATTGGACAAGAAAATTGGAACTTTCGACCTTTTTGTTCAGGTAAACCGAAGAAACAGAAAGGAAGCCACAGCCATATTGACCCACGAAGTCACACAAAAGAGGATTTTGCGGACTCGCCTTGAGTTTATCGAATGCAGCGTCGGGAGAAAGTCTTTGAGTCGTGGCTGAGCGGGAGCCACAACCAGAAAATAAAAAAATCAGCGGGGCAATACAAATAAACAGGGAGGCTGGCCCGGACGAGAGCAGCCGCTGCACCTTGATTTTCTTGCCAAGCAACCGATCGTTGCCATGCGGCATCCGGGCACCCACCTTGAGGCCGAACAGTTACGGAGATGCGTCTGGAGTACCGTAGTCGGCCGTATAGTAAATATAACTTGTTCCTTGGCTGTTTGTGCTCGGTTCTGTGTACGAAATTATGACAAGCAGGTTCTTGTTGCTCGTAAAGACCCCTTCGCCAGCAAGACCGGTGACAGTGAATGCGGAAGCGGCCGACTTGGCCGAACCACTGATTGACTGGGTTCCGCTTGCCATGATCGTGTCCAAATCCGAAACCGAGTAGGTTGTTTTGTTGGTCGGGCTGCGGGTAATGATTTTGATCTGCATGTGACTTATCAATTGCTCATCAGAAGCATTGGCCGTATGGGGACATACCTGGTTTGTTCCACCAACTGCAACCAGAGGATTGCCGCAGGTCATGGTCGCCTTGTACTCAGCCTTGCCATCTGTTCCAATGTTCGTAATTTCAAGGTCAATCGCGCTAACATTTGGCGATTCTACACCGTTCACACTCAAGCCAACGCCAGAGGAATAGCGAACCAGATTTGCCGCTCCACCACTTTTTGCTTTCATGAAGCTGAAGTTGGCGCCGCTGCCATCAATAACCCCGGTGCTGTTGGCTCCGTTTGGCAGCTGCTTCATGACCTTGATCTTCAACAAATCAGCAGGGTCATTTTGTTCCTTGAAGAGTGCTGTCGAATTTTCGGTCCCACTGAATTCGCTACCCGACGTTG
>JBDLRR010000336.1:0-4070 GCA_039799985.1 Pseudomonadota bacterium
TTTGTTACAAACTCTGACAGATCCTCGAGATCGGCAACCTCGGCAAAAGGACAATCGAGGATTTTTGAATATGCTCGCAACTGATCTGCAGCAGCTATTCTGAAAGAGTCCATGCTGACCAATGCGACTTTCTTTTTTTCCGTCAGTTGCATCCTGGCAGCCAGTTTTGCGATGGTTGTCGTCTTTCCAACTCCTGTGGAACCAACCAGTGCAACAACTTTTTGATTGGTGAAGTTCGCGAGAGGTGTGATGCTCATTTGCCTGAACAGGAAGCGGATGCTTTGATTCAGATAATGTTCCTTGAGCTTCTCACCGGCGAGCGCGTTGCCATCATTTCCTGACGGCTTGGGGCCGGATGTGACGACGTGGGCAAGTTCCGAAATAATAGCTTCAAGAACTCCCGCTGCACGGAGCTTGATGCAGATGTCATTGAGGCAGTCATCTTTTACAACACCGGAATCACCCTCGGATTGATAGCGCTGTCGCATGAGGTCGTGAAGCAGGACGCGAATCTCCTGCATTTGGTCAGCTACGTTTACGTGTGGAATCATTTCAATCTCGCGTCGAACACGTCCAAGTTCTTCGCGCAAAACTTTGACGTCTTCGCTCTGGCTCTCGTCAAATCTTTTATGAACGACGCTGAGATGGTCCTGAGCTGGATTCGCGGCCTGGATTCTGGCCGATGCCTGATTGGATGCGTTTTTTGATGCAGGGTTCGAATTGCTTGACATGGCCTGGGAAAGTGAATTTGCCTGATTCACGCCGCCATCAAATGCGCTTGCCAACGTCTTGGCCAACGAGCGGGTGGCCGGGTTGAGCTGGGAAAGCGTTGACGTCGCCTTGATAAGGTTGGCATCAGAACGTGACTCTGCCTTGGGAAAATTGACACGCTGTGCACGTGCAGCTTCTTCTGGCGACAACACGGTGCTGCGGGCTCGAGCAGAGGTTGCGGGGTGGCCTGCAGTGTTGGTTGCGGCTGGAGCTGCCGTCACTTCAATCAGCCGGATCGGTTTTCCCGATTCTCCAGAGATGGAAGTTTTCTCTCTTGTCGAGAGGATTACTGCATCCCGACCAAGCTCCTTTTTAACGAGCTTGATTGCATCTTGCATGCTGAATGCTTCAAACTTGTGAACTTCCATCATCTCACCTCGAGCTTTGAGAAGTCATTGTCGACTCTCATGAAATCATCTGGATATTTCGGATATGGATTCCCGCAGCAACTTCGTCGTAAGAAAGCACGGCAACCTGCGGCAGATATCGCACCATCAGTTTCTGGAAAGCTTGTCTAAGACGCGCCGATATCAGCAGAACCGGTTGTGTGCCTTCGGAATCAAATGCCGTGATTCCCTGCATCAGCTTTTGCAGAATGTCCTGTGCTGTACGGGCATCAAGATTCAAATAAGAGCTTCCGCTGTCGGTCGTCACCAGACCGCCAGACAAGATGTCTTCAATCATCCGATCAAATGTCACCACCACAAGCTCATCCTTATCGTTCAGATACTTTTGAGTGATGCTGCGACCTATTGCCTTTCTGCACTGTTCAGAAAGAACATCAGGGTTCTTTACAATCTTACAGTGGTCAGCAAGGCACTCGAACAGTGAAAGAATGTCACGCACTGACACATCTTCCCTCAGCAGATTTTGCATCACCTTGACGACATCACCGACGGAGAGCCGCTCGGAGTGAATGACTTCTTCAACGACTTTTGGATTTGTTTCTCTCAATTTGTCGATCAGATATTGAACATCCTGCCGTGTCAGCAACTCGGCAGCGTGTTCGCGCAATGCTTTGGTGATATGCGTCGCGATAACAGTGGCGCAGTTGACGACCGTGTAGCCGCGGAAGGCAGCTTCATCTTTTTCGCGTTTATGAACCCAGAGCGCCGGCAAACCGTAGGCCGGATCGGTGGTTGGCTCGCCGGTGATGGGCATCTCGACGTTGCCAGGATCCATTGCCAGGAAGTAATCCACCATCAATTGTCCTGTCGCAATCTTGCTGCCCTTGAGCGAAATTGTGTATTGGCCTGGTGCATTGTTCAGCAGATTGTCGCGCAATTGGATTTGCGGCACGACGATTCCAAGATCCTGAGCAAACTGCTTGCGGATGCTTTGAATGCGGTCGATCACTTCTCCGTCCTGTTGCGGGTCGATGAGGTGAACAAGGGCATGCCCAACCTCAACTGTCAGTACATCGAGCTTCATCAACGATTCGATGCTTTCAGACTCTTTCTTGTCGCGAGCCACGCCGTCGGAGTTCTTTTCTTCAGCGTCTTTTTCTTTTTCCGCCGCCATGCGCTTGTCGGCAACGCGTCCAAGCAAAATGAGCAATGAGGCCAACGAAAAGAACGCGATTTTGGGAAATCCAGGAATTATCGCCAGCAAAAAGATGATTCCTGCTGATACATAGAGAGCCTTGGGATGAACCCGGAATTGTTTTGCGACTTGACCGCCCAAGTCACCTTCGGAGGTTGAGCGGGTCACAATGAGACCCGCAGCCGTGGAGATCATCAGCGACGGAATCGCTGCAATCAAACCATCACCAACGGCAAGCAGTGTGAAGGTCTTTGCCGCATTTGCGGCGCTCATGTTGAATTGAATGATGCCGATGACAAGACCAACGATCATGTTGACCAGGGTGATGATGATGCCGGCAATGGCATCGCCGCGGACGAACTTGGAAGCACCGTCCATTGCACCGTAAAAATCGGCTTCCTTTTCGACTGCTGTTCTTCTTCTTCTTGCCTCATCGGCATTGATATGGCCAGCATTCAACTCGGCATCGATAGCCATCTGTTTACCGGGCATCGCATCGAGAGTAAATCGGGCTGCGACTTCTGCGATACGTCCCGAACCCTTCGTGATGACGACAAAGTTGATGACCGTCAGAATGATAAATATCACCAAACCGACACCGATGTTGTCGGCAATCACGATATTACCGAATGCCTTTATCAATCCGCTCATCTTGCCGGTTGTGTCGCCACCGTGAGTGAGGATTGAACGGGTTGTTGACACGTTGAGCGCGAGTCTGAAAAGAGTTGAAATCAGCAGGATGGTTGGAAATACGCCGAATTCAAGTGGCTTTCTGATGTAAACCGCAACAAGAAGAATGACCAGTGAAGTTGACAACGAGAGCGCCAACAGAAAGTCCAGAAGAAGCGCGGGCAGCGGAAAAATCATCATCGGCAAGATACCGACGACAGCAATGGCCATGAGAATATCCGGGCTGCGCAACCAATTGAGCACAGCAGCCGGGCCGCTGGCAGCTGTACCTGTTGCCGGTAAGGTTTCTGTGGTTGCCATAGCCGTCATCCTTCCTTTTCAGGTTCTCGCAAAGTGCAGACAAGCATCAGCCCATCGCGCCCTGTAGGTTGAATCGATCGAAATAGTCTTTGCCGCGTGCTTGATAGATGACCTTCATCACCTCGATCACCGAGGAATAAAGACTTGGCGGAACTTCCTGGCCCACCTTCACGGTTTTATAGAGGGTCCGCGCAAGCGCCTTGTTCTCGACCAGCATGATGTCGTTCTTCTTGGCAATCTCTCGGATCTTGAGAGCCAGAAAGTCCTGTCCTTTGGCAACGACAATGGGTGCCGACATACCCCGAACGTAACGAATGGCGACTGAAAAGTGTGTCGGGTTGGTGACGATAAAAGTTGCGGAAGGAACAGCCGCAATATTTTTTCTCATGATCAGTTCCCGTGCCATGCGTCTTCGCTGGCTGCGAACCAATGGGTCACCTTCCTGGGCTTTGTTCTCTTCTTTGATTTCCTGTTTGCTCATCATCATTTGTCGTTCAAGTCTGAACCAACTGTACCCGTAGTCGGCTACTGCGAGGATTCCTGCTGTCACCGCTGTCCAGGTCAGCAGCTTAACGATGGAAGTGAACAAACTGTGGCCAACGTTGGTGCTGTTTTGGAAATACAACAGACCGCTATGGTCCAACTCTCTTTTGCAAAAAACATAAAGAACCGAGCAAAGGACGACACCCTTGATGATGACCTTGGCAAACTCCTCGAGTCCACCCATGGACACCAAGCGTTGAAATCCAGAAACGAAATTCAACTTA
>JBDLRR010000337.1:0-5880 GCA_039799985.1 Pseudomonadota bacterium
TCTTGAGAGTTCCAGAGTGCAATTCAAAACGCGCTCCAATCGCAATCTTGCCTCTTCGGTGGCCTTTCCACTCTCAACAACCTGGCTAAAAAGACTGGTAAAATAACGTCCCTGCATGACAACAAGTGAACCCACAAATGCCAGAAAGCCCCAGGTGATTACCGGAACGTTTGCGTTGAAAAGTCGAATCTCACGTGCAACTTCCCAAAGTCCCGCAGCAAACAGCAGAATCACGCCCGAGAAAAAAGTCCATACGTACACGTGTTTGCTCAGTTTTCGGATGGCAAAAACAATTGCCGAAGAAAACACAACAATCGCGAGAACATAAAAAATCAATAGCAGATTCAGAGGACCAGAGGGGGTTACGAATGAAAACACGACCGAGAACACGACAAAAGCCCCGGATAGCCATTGCAGACGTCCGAGCAGCAGGTTGTCTCTGACCGCAAAAATCTCCCGGAAGAAGCTTAAAAAGAAAAATGGAGTTGCATACAGTCCACACAGACCTACAAATCCAGACAAGACTGGATCAACGCCGTACATGATTTTGCTTGGCAGACGCCCAAAGAAATACAAATCACTCGAAATCGCGAAACATGCAAGATTCAAATATGTTCTGACACTCGAGTAAAATGAAAACAGCACCAGGCCTGAAATACCAATCAAGAGCAAGACACTGATGACAAACAAATCCGTTGCATCACCTTTCACCAATTGCATGGTCAAAGATGTCCGAGGCCCGATAAAAACAGGACCCCGTGGGCCAATTCTTGGCAGTGATGACTCAACTCGCAGGTATGCGGTCGAGGAGTGATCCTGCAATGGAGCGGGCAGAAAATGAACGGGCAAGCCGGGATAAGGCACGCCTTCCCCAAACGACGTCGCCAAACTATTTCCCAGAAAATATCGAAACCTCAGCTGCAGCCGTTCAAACATCACAACAGGATCACGCATTTGGATCGTCTGGGGAATTGTAAATTTAAGCCAAAGAACCTTTTGCTTCACTGGCTTCAATGCGTCTTTTTCCGGGTTCAATGACTTCCACTCGGGTGCCGACTGGCCAAGCTGCTCTGGATTCTCAATGGATGCATCGGTGAACACATAGTCAAATAGAATCTTGGTGGCCTGAGGCTGAACTTCTGAGGAAAGGCCAAAAGCAGGAACAAACATGAGGGCCAAAACGACAAGGGAACAAAGCCCAAATCGCCTCAACAAAGTCATCATCGGATTGGTGCACAGTCCGATTTGCCCCAAAATTAGACCCCCCTCTTGGGATCTTTCGGCCAGCAGATCAAACAACTGATTGATGCGCCAGAGCGGTCATCAGAGTGGCAAAAATTGCCGCATCCTGCTTCAGGGAAGTCTGAGCGCGAACCAGCCCTCTTGGCCCGAAGAACTGCCACTCACGACACTTGAGATGGGGTTGAGAACGCCGGAATCGTTGTAATTTGAGACAATTTTAACACGAGAACCAAATGCAAAGGACAATTGCCGAAGAAATCCAAAATAGACCCAATTCATGAGACGAAATTCATTGAACAGATGATGGTTGGTCAACACAAGGGTCGACTTGCCAAAGGTCCAGTTGGCCGGAAACAACGATTCGTAACAAACCAGTATTTTGTGCTCTCGCAAAAACTCGATCAGACGTGCGTGCTCTGCCGGTGGGTGATCTTCAATAAAATTCTTTTCCTCGGGAGAGGTCGAGTAAGAAATTCCTTTCGAGGGAGCCTCGAACATGGGCATGTGTTCGCGCTTTTGCCTCAAAATGGTCATTGAGTTCCGTCGGACCAAACCAGGATCAGCTCCGGGCACAGGCCGATTCAATTCAGTCCCAATCACGAGATTGTTGTTGCGCACAAATGCACCCTGAATCCAGACAACATTCTCCACTTTAAAATCGCTAAACAAAACTGACGCAACAGGATCCAGGAGTATTCCTGCATCTTCAACATCATCCAGGGCGACAAAAGTCTCGGGAAGAATAACAACAACCGACTCGGCAACAGCTCTTCCACGAAGTTTTTCCCTGAGCTCATCAGCCATCTTCTGACCAAGAATTGAAAGAGCTGCGAAACTTCCTTGATGAATCTTTTGCCGGGAATCTCCATCAATCATCGTCTGGAGGAGAATGTATTTTGTGGGTGATGCGTCGGAAGCGGTTTCGAATCTTGCGGCTGGCAGTGGCAAGGGTAGCGCTGGAAAATATGTTATGGGATGCCACGTGTGAAAGAAAAAATACTCAAAAATCAGAAATGAGGCATAGGTTACCACATTCCTTTTTCTACTGATCTTCCGGTCTGGAAACACCAATTTCGAGATAAAAAGGCATCCACCACCTCGAATCAAACCATAGGTCAAAATTCCAAGGCAATAGAAGCCAATAGAGAGCAGAACAGCCTTCTTTTCTCCAGCCTTGACGAAGGAGGCGTACATATCGGGAACATAGGGAAGACAGAAAATAGCAGCAAAGCCAAATGCGCCGTTCATGAACTTTTTTGGTGTCAGTGATTCATAAAGACGCACGTAAAGAGCTGCAAACCAATATCCGAGAACCACAATAATCAAAGGGCGCAGGATTAGAAGCCACATCTGTTCCTGCCAAGTGGCAGGGAAATTCACGCCTTCATTGACAAGTCGAACGAACCAAATCGCAAAGGACAGAACGAATGCGTCTCTTATCCGGATCGCCAACTCGATGCTCCCATTTGAATGTCAAACCATCCTGAAACGTAAGAATCACCTTCAACGAGCAAGAATGTCTTTGCACAAAGCCGCAATTTGCAGCGACGACAAAACAGTTTCAAGTTCAACATCAGGATGACTGCAGCCCACTGCAGCAGGAACTTTATCGCCCATCCTGAAGCGCAAGTAATGAACTGAACTGATCCTCAATTCACCAACCTGACGCTCATCGTAGGTCGGAGTAACCGTGCTTCCGTCTGAAGCCCGAATAAATAACGTGGGAAGTAGATCCAGCCACTTAGAAAGATAGACGCTTCTTTGCGCGGAGTCGTCAAATTCGATCAACAGAGTGCATCCGAGTTCGCCCTGTTCGCCAATCAATTCATTGTACGTTTCAATTTCATGCAGAATCTGTGAATCATCGACCATCCGCTCGGTGCGGACCATCTCCTGCACCTGATAGTGCACGGTTTCGAAATTCTCGAAGAGAAAAGTGAGATGTTCGCCAACGTGAATCCGACGAATCTCTTTGGACTTGAGAACCTGCTCTCGAAGAGCAGGTCTTGCCTTTTCATAATCACCGAGCGCCAATATTGAGGTTCTCTCAACCTTTCTCACTTCCCGTCTCCTTTGTGACCACTTTCTGAGGAAAACCGTCATCTCTATAAGCTCGAGCGAGGATCGTCATAGGATGAAGTGGTTTAACGCCCGCAAATTGCTTGAATTGAACTGCAGCCAAGGGACAATCTGTCGACCAGACCTCCGAATCACTTGCCTTCATTCCGTCAAACGCCTTTTTTCCAACCTTTGCAGAACTCTCGAAACTTTCCACCTTCATCGCGTAGGTTCCATTATGTCCACAGCACTCGGTCACCGACTTTGGCACAACACCAGGAATTTTTCTCAAAAGGTCGCGCCCCTTGAAACCCACGGCTTGAGCCCGCAAGTGACACGGAGCGTGATATCCGACCGAATTTCCTGGTGTGCTCTTGAAGTCAGTATTGAAACGAGTCTGATCGCGGATAGACCAGATGTATTCACTCGGATCCATTGTCGCGGCGGCAACCTTTTGAGCAATTGCCTTATCTTCTTCCGCAACCAGTTCCGGGTACTCCCGACGAAACATCATCGAGCATGTGGGGTTTATTGCAACCACCTTTGCACCGGCTTCAACGTATGGTGCAAGCTTCTTGAGATTTGCGGAGGCTTGTCGCCTGAGACCATCCAGGTCTCCTGATTCCCATCGGGGCATACCGCAGCATTCAAGTCCGCGCTCACATTGAATGTTGACGCTATTTCTCTTCATCACTTCAACTGTGTCTTTGCCAATCTCAGGCTCGTTGTTTTGCACATAACAAGTCTGAAATAAAACAACTTCGCATCCGTCAGACGGAGATTTGATCAGGCCTTGCTCATCGGCCCAATTCTCAAAGGTATCATCCGAGAATTCAGGCAACAGCTTGTCACGGTGGATACCTAAAACCTGTTCCATGAACCAGCGGTGCAGCTTCACTTTGTTCATTGAATTTGCCATTCCAAAGCTTGCGCGCGAAAGTGAACCAGCGAGGTCCGGGTTGCCCAAAAACATTTCCCTGAGTCCACTGCCCTCGTCGCGATGGCGCTGAGCCTGGTAACGGTGAACAAGTTTTGGAAAATCGAGTTGAAACTCGTGTTTGTCTCTGGGTGTGTACGGACACTGAACTTCACACAGCTTGCACTGAAAGCATGAATCCATAATCGAGCGCACTTCAGGATCGGTGAGCTTCGTCACGTCGCCGTCGTATTTGTTGTCCAGCAAAGAAAATAGATTCGGGAAGGAATCGCAATATTTGAAACACATCCGGCAGCCGTGACAAATTTCAAAAGCACGTTCAACTTCTTTATCCAATGCCGACTTGTCCCAATACTTTTTATCGGCAGGGTCGTATGTAAGACCTTCGCTTGGAAGATAAGAAATCCGTTGATTGCCGCCGCCCACAAACACCTCCTGTGTTGTTCAAACAAAAGGGGCGCCTTTAGGCGCCCCATACGAGTCATCTCAGGAAATGGATTTCAACATCTGACCGAAGCGTCCGGCATGGGACTTTTCAGCCTTTGCCAAAGTTTCAAACCAGTCGGCAATCTCTGGAAAGCCTTCTTCACGAGCAGTTTTTGCCATGCCAGGATACATGTCTGTGTACTCGTGAGTCTCGCCTTCAATCGAAGCCTTGAGATTCAACACGGTGTCACCCATTGGCAATCCTGTCGCTGGGTCGCCCACTTGCTTCAGGTAGTCCAAATGGCCGTGAGCATGGCCGGTTTCGCCTTCTGCGGTTTCACGGAAGTTGCTTGCCACTTCTGGGTAACCTTCAACGTCTGCAACCTTTGCGAAATAAAGATAACGACGATTTGCTTGGCTTTCTCCAGCAAACGCATCCTTAAGATTCTGATGCGTCTTGGTACCATTCAGATTCTTTGCCATGATGGTCTCCTTCTTGGCCCGGAAATCGGTCCAGGGTCAAAATGCTACATGATAAAGGATTCGGACCGCAACGGCAGTTCTGTGGCGCCTTTTTTCTTTGGCAAATTTTGAGTTACTGTTGCCGAGAATCGCAAAGGTGCGCTTGCACGCTCCAGGAGCTGCCATTGAGGCTTTTGTTTTTGCGAGGAGAATCAAAGGTCGAGGAATGCGATGTACCCTTCGATTTTTTTAGCTCTATTGTTACTACTTGGCTGCAAGAAATCTCTTTGGGCTACAACAAACCAGACAGATTCAATGAATCTAACCGACCAAACCGGCAGGAACCTGAGCATTCACATTGATGGATTTCGGCAAGACAAGTCGAAATCCAAAATCCATTCCGTCTGTGCGATTGGCCTTGCAGGAAATGAAAAAATCAGCGAGCGAATTGCAAAGGATCGACTCGTTTGCACTGCCAGCACTGATGCAAATGCAAGATTGCCCGTTGAGCTCAAAAACCTTCCTTATCCCGCATACATCACCGTGTTTCATGACCAGAACAACAACCGGATTTTGGACTTCGCCACCATCAACCTCATTGTAGTCAAATCCACCGGACCAGCTGAAGGAGTCGGGGCCCTGGATCTTGGCGACAAGGAGATAAAATTTTCTCGCCCGATTTGGGTCGAGGTTGGCGACAACACTGCCACTGCTACAATCACGTATCCAGACATGCCATTCTGGAAAGTAGTCAA
>JBDLRR010000338.1:0-9033 GCA_039799985.1 Pseudomonadota bacterium
GTCCAGGGCCGCAAGGGGGTCGTCCAAGAGAAGAACTTCCGCCTCTTTAAAGTATGAGAGCTGAGCCATACCAACACGTGCCCGTTGCCCACCCGAGAGGGTCACTCCCCGTTCGCCAATGGGGGTTGCCAATCCCAAGGGCATCGCCTGAAGGTCTGGGCCAAACTCAACTTGTTTCAAAAGTCCGACAAGCCGGGAGTCATCCTCAACCGAATTGTCGAATTCCAGTCGCAAGACATCGCGCAAAGTCACCGACGGCAATGTCACGTCCTGGGACATGTAGCCGACCTTCACTTCAGGTCTTCTGACCACCACACCTTCCTTGGGAACAATTTCTCCAAGCAAAGTTCGCAGCAAAGTCGACTTGCCGGCCCCAACGGGCCCCGCAACCACAATCAATTGTCCCGCTCGCGCAGACAAGGTCACCCCCTGCAATGCGCCCTGGCCTGGCCGACCTGGATATTCCACCGTTACATTTACGAGGCCAATGATGGTTTCAACAGGGAGTGCTTGGGAAGCAGCGGCCAATACGGTTTTCTTTGAGGATTGATCGAGAAAGCGATCAAGCCGTTGCACGGAAACGGCACCAACCTGAATGAAACTGAGATACGTACCGACAAACAAAAACGAATCCTGCAACAAACTCGAATACCAGTTGACTGCAAACACCAAAGCGACCAGTTGACGTGGGTCTCGGTGTTGTCCTGAAATTAAGGGCGCATATACAATCCAAAGCAGCAATGCAGCCCAGCCAAACCATCGCAAGGAAGCAAAAACAGGAACGTAACGACAACTGATTGCCGAGGCCAAAAGCTTGGTGTCTTGCTCTTGAATGGCGAGATTTTTGATCCGATTTTCAAACTCCTGCTCTGCAGCGAGCGCCTTGACCAGAAAAACCGATCGAATGGATTCCTGAATCACAGAAAGTCTTTTCGCTGAGAAATAAGCCCGTTGTTGCATTGCAGGTGCCGTTTGCCGGGCAAAGCGTTGTGCCAGCCAAATCAGGACAACAAGCACAATGAAGAACACCACGCCGGGAATGCCGATCTGGTGAACAAGGAAAAGTGAAACACCCAAGGTCAAAACCAAGGTCGTGAAAAACGAAAGGATCCCTGCTGACCAAACTGCCGCCACCTGTTGAGCATCAGAAGCATGTAACTGGGCAACCTCGCCAGAAGAAACCGATTGCAAATCTGAATAACTCAAGCGGCTGTATTTCTCGAAGACTCTGCGGCGCAACATGTCGGTGACCGCAACCGAAACCCTGTTCTGGAATGAACGCCGGACAAACTGCAAGACCTCGTACAGCAATTGTGCACAGGCGAAAAGCGCAAAAAGCTTGAGAAAAGAATCCTGTGCGCCGCTGCCATCATGACCAAGAAAGCTCAAGACTTTTGCTTGTGAATCAATGGCAAAAAGACCTGCAACTGTGCCCATCAGCAATGAACAAGTGATCAGCAGAACCCAAACAATCACCTTTCGCGTGACAAATCCAAAAGCGTGAGATTGGGCCAGAATCCGCAGCGCACCGACGAGATCGAGTTTCTCGCGTTTTCCCGAATTCATTCAATCTCCTCTTGCGCCGGAAGCGCGGCTGGAGCTCCGGACCAGGCAATCTTTCCATCCTTGAGCAGCCAAACTTCGTCACAGGAACGAATTGTTTCCAGTCGGTGTGCGATCAACAGGATAGGCAATTGCCGACGAATATTTTGCAATGCCGCTGCAACAATTCTTTCCGATTCGACATCCACCGCACTTGTCGCCTCATCCAACACCAAAAGCTCGGGGGACTGGGCCAGCGCCCTGGCAAGACAAACGAGTTGCCGTTGGCCCTGGCTCAAGTTCAATCCGCGTTCGATGAGTTCCGTGTTCAGACCTTGGGGAAGCTGTTTCACCCATTCAAAAAGTCCAACCGCATGAAGAGCATTCAGCGCCCGCAGCTCCGCGTTGGAATCATCTGTATTTGCGCCAGGAAGAATATTGCTCAACAGATTTCCAGAAAACAAAATCGGATCCTGAGGAACAAGTGCAATCTTTCTTCGGATCTCCCTGGCTGTAAGTGTTCCAAGGTTATGCCCGTTGAGAAAGATACGGCCTTCCGACAAGGGAACAAAACGCAGGAGAGCCGCAAGCAAGGTGCTTTTTCCTGAACCCGTTCGACCGACAATTCCAACCATCTTGCAGTTGTCCATGATGGCCGTCAGTTGCTTGAGCACTGGTAGAACATCAGGTTTGTAGCTGACAGACACATTCTCAAAACCAAGGATGGCTGACTTGATGGCTGGAATTTCCGAAACAATCGTTTCAGGGTGCGTTGAATCCTCAGACGGAAGCTCGGCATATTCATTGATCCGCTCGATGCTCACAAAGCCAAGTTCGACAGTATTGACGAGTTCAATCACCAGAACAAAGTTGCGCAAGACAACCATCAGAAGGGTGACGATGGCACCCGCTTGGCCAATGGTGATCTGTCCTTTTTCGTGTGCCCACCACGACACAACCAAGGCTCCTGCGATGACCACCAATCCAAGCAACGATTGAATGAAGGCTCGCAGGTTACTCAATTCAATCGTAGACAAAGCGAAGCGGGAAGATTCAATTTGAAGTGCATTCATTCTTTGAGCGAGTCTGTCTTGGAGTCCAAGAGCACGCACTCCGACACCAATGTTTCCGGTCTCGGAAAGATGAGCCAAGACAGCAGCAGCTGCCCGTCCAGATGCTCGCTGATTATCGCGCGCTTTACGTCCGAAAACACGGCTTGTCTGAAAAATCGCCAGTGCAACCGGGATCGCCAAAAGCAAAACTGTTGGCTGGGTCTGTAGGATGGCAATCGAACTGAAAACAATCGCCAACAATGAGTAGATGAACGTTGCCATGGTTCTGTCGAGCGACTGAGAGGCATTGTGAAAGTCATTCGAGAAACGCGCAACAATCCTTCCACTGGGATTGGAATTGAAAAAAGACATGGGTGAATGCAGGACTGCCCTGACGGCCCGTTCATGAAGTTCATTCAACGACCTGATAAGAGTCGCGTTGATGAAGAGTCGTCCGTAACGATTTCCCAGATACATGATGACGAGGCATGCCATCACGAGGGCAAAATAAATTGCGATTTGGGTGTCTGTTTGAATTGGTTGACCTAATTGTCCTACGAAAAGAATTCTGTCGGCAAGCCGACCACTGAGAAACGTGACAAGCGACCAACATCCCGCGGCGATCGTAAGACCAAAAAGTCCTGCCAAAAGCGGAGTCCGATGCTTGAGTGCAGAGCCTATAAAGAGTTTGATGCTTGACCAACGGATCCGCCCTTGGATTTCATTCTCAAGCATGTGAAAAAGAGGCCTCTTACTTTTGGTCCCCCGCGGCCAGGGACAACGCACGCTCAACGTTCAAACGTCCGCCGCTGGCAACCTTATCGGCGTATTCGGGATCTTTGTCCACCGATGCCAAAAGGATTCTCTTTATTTCAACAGCTGAAAGCGTTGGTTTGAATGACTTCAACAACGCGGCAGCACCAGCCACATGTGGACATGCCATTGAAGTGCCGCTGTTGACCTCGTATTTGTTGCCTGGGACAGTGCTGAAAACAACATCGCCGGGCGCCACAATATGCACAGAATTTGCGCCGTAATTGCTGTAATCAACCAAGCGGTCTTCTGAATCTGAAGCCGCCACTGCAATCACATTTGGAAGATTGTAAGCAGCTGGATACATCGGAAGGGTATCGTTGTTTGTTCCGTCATTTCCTGCAGCGGCCACAAAAAGAACATTCCGCGCTGCCGCCTCAGAAATTGCATCTTCAAGCGCCTTCGAATATTCGTCTCCGCCCCAACTGTTGGAAAGAACCGACGCACCATTTTGAACAGCGTAATTGATGGCGCGAACCGCATCCTCGGTGCTACCTGAGCCATCGCCACTCAAAAACTTGAGTCCCATAAGTCGAACGCGGGGAGCCACTCCCGATGTGCCAATTCCGTTTCCACCTGTGGCGGCAATACTCCCGGAAGTGTGTGTTCCATGTCCGTTGTCATCCCAAGGCAAGGAATCCTTGTTGACAAAATCCCAACCAACAACGTCATCAACAAAGCCATTCGCATCATTGTCGATTCCATCACCAGGAATCTCTTTTGAATTTCGCCATACATTGTTGATGAGATCATCATGATTGTAATCTATTCCAGTATCTATATCTGCAACGATCACCTGCTCGCTGCCCAGGGTCTTCAGCCAGGCTTCAGGTGAATGCACTTTCGTGATGCCCCAAGAGCGACCCAACATCGGATCCTTTCGTGCACGTTTGGGCAGCGAAGGAGCTGCTCTAGGGGCAGGATCAACAGCAACTGTCAATGAACGCCAAATCAAGTTCTTTTCAATATGTAAAATCTCGTCATTCAACAGATGATTGGAATATGCAAAAGCCATGATTTCGCTGAACGATGTTCGCGATTCCACATCGGTGAGCTTATACCAATCGCCATTCGCAGTGCTGATGATCGGATGATTTGAAACAGCAACATCAAATTCACCAGTCAACATTTCGAGCGAGCGGCGAGATTTGACTTTGACGAGGTACTCATGAGGTACGAATTGAGGCGATTCAAGCTCATGTGAGAGAACATTGGAGGCTTCGACTGGACTCATTCTAAACACCAGTCCCAGAACAAGTGCCAAAGGCGCGAGTCTCAGAAATCCGGAAGATTGACCACGCAAAAAAAACATCGGAGCCTCCTGTTACGGTTGCTCCGACCAATCTAAATCTTTTGCTGTATGCACACTGACCAAGGGTTGCCCATGAACGTCATCGGTCGTGTGATGGGAAATCAGTTCCCAGAAGCTGGCTCCCCAAAATTGGCCTTGGCCACCGCGAAGGCTTTCGAGATGTTGAGTCGTCCTTCGGTCTGCACCTTGCCCGACAAGCCAGCCAATTTCTCAACTGAATCCAACAAAACCGCCTTGAGCTCTTTGGCCTTCATGTTCGGATATGCAGCCTTCAAAAGAACTGCTGCGCCAGTCACATGTGGTGTTGCCATAGAAGTTCCACTCAAGCTTGCATACTTGTTGCCAGGTGTCGTGCTGAGAATCTTTACGCCCGGAGCTGCAAGATGAACCGTGGTTGCACCATAGCAGCTGAACGATGCGAGTTTGTCGGCAGAGTCAGTCGCGGCCACCGTCAGAACGTTTGGCAACTTGTAGTTTGCTGGATACTGAGCTTTTTTGTCGTTGTCGCTACCGGAGTTTCCAGCGGCTGCCACAAAAAGAATACCCTTGTCGTTGGCGCGAGAGATTGCGTCGAACATCGCCTGCGAGAATCCACCACCACCCCAGCTGTTGGACATGATCTGCGCGCCGTTGTTGGTCGCATATTCGATCGCCTTGATTGCGTCTTCAAGTGAACCAGAGCCTTCGGAACCACCCAAAAAGCGGAGTGACATCACGCTTGCCTGCTGAGCAACGCCGGAAATACCGATGCCGTTACCACCAGTGGCAGCAATTGTTCCCGCCGTATGACTTCCATGTGAATTGTCATCAAAGGGACGCGCATCTTTGTCTCGGAAGTCCCAACCAACAATATCGTCAACAAATCCGTTGCCATCGTTGTCGACTCCGTCACCGGCGATCTCGTTGGGGTTGCGCCACGTGTTGTTGATGAGATCTTCGTGGTTGTAGTCGATGCCTGTATCGATGTCGGCAACCAAAACCTTGGAGCTTCCGCTGGTTGTTTGCCATGCCTGTTGAACACCGATTTTGCTAAGACCGTACATTTTTGAAATTTCTGGGTCTGCCACGGGCGGATTTGGCAGCGACGGGAGTGGGCTATAGTCAGGTCCGGCCTTGCCACCTTTAGATGGAGGCATGGGGATATTCTTTTCGTTGGCTGATTGCGTGTAATAAACATAGTTTGGCTCTGCATAAACAACGTCCGCACTCTCGCGTGCCGAGAGGATTGCCTCGCGAAGCTTGTAGTCGTCAGAGACATTGACTTTGTACCAGATTCCGGAATCGTTCGAGTTCAGCAGCGGAGTCCGACGCGCAACAGCACCGACGCTCTCATACTGTTGATCAAGCAGACGCTCGAGGGCTGCACCAGAACGCACTTTAACGAGATATTCGCCACGAATGTAAGGGTAGCCATCTTCGGTGAAAGCAATGTTTTTTGCTGCACGACTTCCTTGTGCGCGGTCGCTCAGACCAATGGAAGCGACTGCAATAACGCCTAGAACTGTCGCGATGGAACGTGCAGACACTCTCATACCGACTCCCTTCGGATACACCCACACGGTCCGAAAGCGCGCAATCCCTGGCGCGCTTTTTGCGGTAATCCGAGCACAATCCCTGTGCAGACGACCGCAAGCAAATGCTTTTCCGTGCGAGAATGAGCCGGAGTGTAGGAGCCTGTGGCCAGCTAGTCAATTGACGCGGAAGGTTTTATCCGTGAGCGGGTTCCTGGTGGTCGAGCAGAATACTGAAAGTATGGAATTTTTAATCGTCTGTTTTCAGAATTCCAACCTTCCTATGAACACTTTCTGCTGCGTAAAAAAATCGCACTTTGAAAAGTCTGCAGCGAAAAAAAATCGTTTTGAACTGCAATCTCGACACTCAAGAAAAGGCCGGCTTCGCCATAGAGTTCGAAGGAACACACGGAGGCTCGCCATGATCAACCAATCCCGACTTTCGCAGGTCAACAGTTTTTCCAATACGCGAACTGGTCAAGATGATCTTCCGAATTTGAACCCCAAGCTCGCAAACGTTGATTCTGAAGGCCCCCTCTCCGCATCGGGCTCGCTCCTTTCGGGAAACTCCGCTGCCATGGGCAACACCAATCTCGCGGGAGCCAACTCCTTCACCCAGCTCCTGGAGCTCAGCAAAGCGGAAAAGCCACAAGCATCGCTTGTGAAGAACCAAAAAGACGAAAAAACCGTTGCCGATGCATCCGACAACAAAGAAGTCCGCAAAAAAGCCGAGTCCAATGACGGAAACAAAAAGGCAGGAAAGTCGAAAGACAAGAAAAACCGCGACGACAGTCCGTCAGAGCAAACCCTCTCTCAACTTTTGCTGGCCCAACAAGATGGGATGAATAAAAACTCGGCGGCGTTGGATTCAGCGAACAAGAATACAGAAAGCGTGAAGACAAGTCCTGTTGCCAATAATCGTCTCAAGCAGGCCAACGAAAACCTTCAGTCAATGCAGGAAATGAGCTCTCTCTCTGACAAGATGACGGCAGGCGACCAATCCCCGAAATCGTTGAACGACGTCATGAAGACGCTCGACAGCAAGCTCGGCAAGCTGGCCGACATGCAAAAGACAGGCCACATTGTCGCTGAACAGCCTCAGGGCAAACTCGACGACCTCAGCAACCTCGCATCAAAATTTGATGATGTTAAATTTGAATTCAATCAGAACGAAATGGGACAAACTGCAAGCAAAATTGCCTCGGGAACAGCTGCCGATGGTAAGGTCACTCCGGATGGCGATTTGCTGAAAAAGCTCGCCGCACTTGAATGGAGCCAGAATGATTTGGCTTTGCGTGACCTTGTCGCTCAGCAGACTTTCCAGGAACAAGCTTTGGAAAAGTTGACTCTCGACCGGCTTGACCAATTGTCACAACTGAAGGCAGGACAACTCGACAACCTTCAACTTCAGGATGCGAGAAGCGCGGAACTACTGAAGCAAGTTCAGGCACGTGAAGCTCTCTCTTCAGCCCAACCGCAATGGACTTCGTACCGCGACATGACTCCAGATCAAAAAGCCATGGTCGACGCCATGACAAGCGGACAGTCGTTGCAAAACCAAAACCAAGTCGGCAACAACGCGAGGTCGGAATTCATCACCGAATCTAACCCAACAGGTCGGCTTGCAAATCCCAACAGCAACGGCCCTTCTTCTTCACCACTGATGCAAGATGCGGTGGCCGGACTCAACAGCATGTCTCAACTTTCGGGCGAACAAGCCGGAAATAGCCCTGGACGTCAGGATTCATCTTCAAACTCTTCTCAAGGTGGACGCGCCAACGTCATTGGCGAAGTGACCGCAACAAAGTCTGAATCGCTGAACAGCACCCGCGAAAAAAGCGATGTGAATACTGAAAACGCTCAACGTGCACGTGAATCGGAACGCACCCGCGAGATGGCACGTTCGGCTGCTCTTCGTGCACAGAGCATTGCCTCGGAATTGGCAGTCAAAGGCGGCGGAACAGCAAAGGTTCAAATCAAGGATAGCCAGTTGGGCGTGGTTGAGCTCAGAATCAACATGGCCGACAACAATCGCGTGAGCATTGACTTGGTGGCGAACTCCGATCGCGTCAAACAGGAACTCGAAAAGCAATCCGACGAGCTGAAATCGGGACTTGAAAAACACAATGTGGTTTTGGAAGGGGTTCGTTTTGTGACCGACACAAAACTTGGAGACTCGGGCTTCCAGAATTCATCCCAAAGCGACAACACGCGCTCTAATCAACAGCAGCAACAGCAACAACAACAGAACTTTTCGTCATTTTCTCAGGGCAACCAAAGTTCTCAACAGCAGAACTTTGGCGGTGGAGAAAGGTTTTTTGAACGTCCTGCTGCACCCATTCCAAACAACACCGCTTCTGCGGGTGGAGTGAGAAAAAATTACTCAGGAAAAAATGATGCGCAGACAAATGTGCAACGCGCTGCAAATGGCTCACTCAAGGTCACTGCCTGAGTACTGTTAACGTCAATTTGAGCATGAAACGAAGAGGATCTGAGCAATGTTCAGCGTGACCAACAAGTCGGGACCCTACGTCGCCCCCACGACAACGGGAAATCCCGCATTCGAGGAAGCGAAAAAACAGCGAGAGGAATCTTCAGACAAATTCAATTTCGACAAAGTCATCGGTTCGTCAAACAGCGCCATTGCCGAGCAGATGGAAGCTGATAAAAAAGCAGCGGGTGAGGGCGGAGAACTCAAAATCGGCGAAAGCAAGAACGACAAAGAGTTTCGCGAAATGCTTGAACGTGTGTCTGGCCGCAAACAAGACAAACTTAAGAACAAGCTCGACAAGGATGACTACCT
>JBDLRR010000339.1:0-4748 GCA_039799985.1 Pseudomonadota bacterium
GAAATAAGGAAAGTTCTCAAAAAACTTGTCGACATTCACAAGGTGGACGTTGTTGTCGGTTTGCGAGGTCAGTGCACGGATGCCTCGATTTTCATACTGCATGGCCCGTTCGAGTGACTGCATGAACAAAGGTAAATCTTTGACCGCCTTGAGTATTGCCCAATTGGCGATTGCTGTGAGGATTCCAGATCCAGATTTTTGTGTCGAAGGCACGGGGCGGTTGGTCTCCAAAGGTGCGAGTCCTCGGCTCACGAGACCCATCTCTTCGATTTTTTCGTTCGTCAGCTGCTGAAATTCTTCATTGGCCTGGCGGATGAGTGCAAGTTCTTCTGGGGAATAGGTCGTTTGGGTTTCCGGATCATAGTAACCATCGCTCGAAAGGACTCCCAGTTTGGAGCTTGCGTTCGACATTTTGCGCAGCCAAAGAGCCAACTGCTCGCTGAAGTTTTGTCTGGTCATTGTGGCCAGATATTGCCCAAAAATAGCTCCCAAAACAGGTTCGTACTTCTTTTGAGCAAAGACCTCGAGAGGATTGTTGATGAGCCGTGCGATGAGTACAGGAACAGATGGTCCATACTGGTTGTCTTGTGAAATTCCCTTGAGAACTTGATAAAAATCTTCCGAGACGTTGAATCTGCGTGTTTCGTCGAAAGTCACGCCGTTCTTGTCCTGCATGGCCATGATGTTCAGAAGGGTCCGCGCAACAATACTGTTGGGCTTGGATTCACGCATGTATGCCAGCGCATGCGAAACTGAATCCCAGAACAAGGCATCGATGGCCATGATGAGCGATGGATTGAGCGATTTGACGTGTGCTATTGCTGCTTCAACCGCTTTGCGTCGGAGCACAGGATTGGTCCACTTCGACTTTTGCAGCGGGATCATGATGTCGGGGCTGACGTAGGCATCGAAAAAATCGTGCATCCGTCCACCATCGAGCGACAAGTCAATCACACGTGGAGAATTCGGATCATTTGGACCATTGGTCCTGAAGGTCTGATAAAGACTGCCGCGCCTTATGCCCGGGCGTGGTCGACCCAATTCACGCACATTGAGCGGACCACCGACGAGTTCTTTGGCAACTCCGTAGGATGTGTTCTCGGAAAGCCAGCGTGACATGGCCGGATCACTCAAATGCGCCACATCACGTCGAATGTCGTAAATCCATTCGCCCGTGTATCCCTCGCGCTGCAATGACCAATCAGGGATAAGCGCCGCGGGGCGATTTTTGGGGTCGTTTTCAAGAACTGCCAGCTTGTCGGCAATCCCATAGCCCGGTTGTTTCCATTGAACGTTGGCAAGGAAATGAACCAGGTAATTTCTGCGAAACCAAAGTTGGTCATTGGTTAGCTCGGTATAGGACCTCAGGTTTGCATTTTGATCGCAGCCAATGCAACCGTGAGTATAGCTCGCACCGACATTCATGATTCTCGAATAATATTTGACCTGTTCTTCGGCGTTGAGTTTTGGAAAGCAGAATTGAGACGCGTCCTTGGTATAACGAACCGGAGTACCCTCCGACCCCAAGGCTATGGTCGTGCCGATCGTCGCCGAAATTGTAAGTCCGAAGACCGAAGCGAAGTTTCGAAGTACCGACATCACGAATCCCCAATCCGTGGGTGGTGTCCCGACCCACATTCATTGTCCGATAGTCATGTCGGAAAAAGAAGGTGTTATTCAGGACTGACAAAAAGAACCGACGCGTTTTTGTCGACAGAAATTAGAGCTGATGCAAAGTTGTGCAGGTTGGCGGTCTGGGAGAGGGATGAGTAGTAAATTATGCCCATTAAAGGTCTGACATGGTCGGTAAATAACGTCGTCGGTTGTATGTCATTGACGAGCAGATCTGGATGTGATTTCAGAATTTCTTTGACCCACGAAAGATACTCGTTCATTTGTTCAATGTGTTCCAATGAAGGCGCTCCGGTCTTGAAGTCGATGACCAGGTGAAGCAGCGGAACAGTTGCCAAAAGGTTCTCGAGTTGGTGCCTCAACGTTGAAATTTGTGAGTCATTTTTCAAAAGGCACGGGCTGTTCCACAAATTCTCTGGAAATTTCTTCGCCTCAACGACACAAAACAAGTCTATGATTTTTCGCCTTGTTGATACCAGTCCTTGCCGAGATTGAAGGTTGTGTTTCGAGTCATCAGACGCGCTCCAAATCTCAAGTTCGTGTTCGCGCACGATGGCCGACGAGAGTAATCGCTGCAAAAAGCCGCGCCCCTTGATGCGCATCGGGTCGCTGTGTTCCATGTAGGCGTGAAAACGCATGCCCTGTTCTGCCGGGCTGATTCCTGCGACAGACTCGTCATTCAACGTTGATCCTGCGGATGTTTTGATGATGTCGGTGTCTTTTTCCTCGACCGATCCGCCGCTGCGCCAAGGCGTTTGTTTGGCCATCAATTGCTGCTCTGCAAGAATTTCTTCCACTCTTTCTGCAAATCCATCCGGGACTGCGCAAAGATCAGTCTCCTTTGTTTTTTGTGTTGCGCAGATTTGTTCATCCATCGATAACCAGTCGGGTGAATAGTCCAACATCCGCACAAGTCCCGACCATTCGATGGCTCTTGCACTTGCTTCAGTTTCAAGTCCGCGCCATGGAGCAGGTGGCACGGCACCGCGTTTGTTTTCTTTGCGCAGATCGAATGCCATGTCCGCAAAAGTTGCCAGGACTGTGTTTTCCAGGCCATTGATTCCCAATTCCACAGAATCAAACTCTGCACCTTTGCAAAGGCGAAAAAGTTTGTCGCGCATGTTCGAACGCGCCCGCCCCTGAAGTGCGGGTGACATCAGGATGAGCATTTCTCGGGCGCGCGTGAAGGCGGTATAAAAGACCCGTTGGCGCTCAAAATCCTGCTCGAGTTTGTCTTGCAAATCGGTACTCCAGCGGACGATTTGTTCGCCACGTGAAGTCTCAGAGGAAATGGCAACTCTGTCGACAGGCGGATTCGGGTTGTCGATCCATTGCACTAGCGACGCTGATTCCTTGTCTTCCGCCAGCCACTTTAAAAATGTTGATTCCTCGTTGCTTTTGAGAACAAAGTTTTGCGCAGCTCGCTCGCGGGCTGAATGAGGCCAAAAAACCACGACGGGCCATTCCAGTCCTTTGGCTCCGTGGATGGTGCACACAGTTACTTCTTCCTGCGTATCGTCGGTGCGCGCCTGCGCGAGTCGAAGTTGCTGAAGCTGTGAAGCCAGAAATTCACCGGGCCACAGGCCTGAACGCAGAATGCTCTGTTTGATCGACCAGATTTCGAGTGCGGAATGCAGCGCCAAGGCGGTGTTTTCCATGTCGAGGTTTTCCGGATGATGTCCGAATCCCCAACGCAGGACTTGCCAAGCCGAGAAAAAATGCCGGCGGGCAAGAGAACGACATTCGTCCAGGTGTTTGATCCAAGCCAGCCAGGCTTCAGGCAACTCGAAATCCTCTGAAACCAAATTTTTGCCTGCGGATTCCCTGTCCCGGGTGAGCGGCCTGTCACCCGCTGCAATCCACTGTGAATCAAGGCGACCGTCGCGGCAGGCTTGCAGGAGTGCTGATGTTTCGGCGTGCGAAAGCTTAAGCCATCCACTCCAAAGGAATTGTGCGAACTCATGGATTGTGAGTGGATTTGAAAGCCACTTTGCCAACAACAGGCCAACTTCTTCGCTGCGCCGCGTGTTGTCTTGATTTGAGTCGACGGCCTTGCTGACCTTGGCAACACAGGGGATTCCAAATTCACTGAGGTTCTTTTGGGTTTCGAGAACCTGGCCGTTGGTTTCGCAAAGGACGACCATTTGCGACCAGCGGTATCCCGTTTCAGATTCGGCAAGCTGCTTGAGCTCACGTGCAAGTGCCCATGCTGCAAATCTGTTGGGTTCGGCATTCTCCAAAACCGACGGGTCGGAAGCGCGTTGGCGATTGAGTGATGCGCCCAACAGCAAGAGTCTTGTTTTCTGTGGATCTTGCTGGGAATCCAATGACGGTGAATCTTTTCGACCCACATCCAGTGACTTCGCTCCAACGTATGTCTGCTTCGCCGTCATGGCAAAGGTTGTGGTGTGGAACTCTTCCGGAATTCGATTGTTGCGATAGGAAAAGGTCAAGTCTGAAAGCAGGTTGATGAATGGCAACAGCTCCGGATGGCTGCGGAAATTCTGGGTCAATTCAATCAATTTCCAGGCTGCATCTGCTTTGAGCCTCTGGAAGACGCCCACGTGTGCGCTGCGAAAACCGTAAATACTTTGCTTTGGATCACCCACCACGACCATCCGGCCTGTTTTGGGTTCAACAAGCGATGAAAGAATGTCGTGCTGGAGCTGGTTGGTGTCCTGATACTCATCGACAATCAGTTCGAGGCAGTTCAAAGAGACTTTCTGCACCTGTGCAAGAGCAAAAAATCCTTTTGCCCTTTGTTCAGGTGACAGGCACAAAAGGTGATGAAGGAAGAGCATTCTGTCGTTGTGGGTGAGTCTTCCATGCATCAGGCGTCTACAAAACAACTCGCGCGCTTTGGCCTGCAGTAACTCGATCAGCGAGAGCGATGAAGGATGAATCTTTTCCAGGGCAAGGCGCAATGGAGGTGCGTCGCTGCGGATCATATTTTCATGCAACAGCGTTGTCGCGATGCGCTCGAGTCCACGATGTCGAGGCTGGGTTGTGCTGTTGGAAGAAAACGATGTGGTCGATTGAAATGCTCCCGACAATACAAAATCCAGGAGCTCTATTTCTGAATTCGGATCTTGTGCATGATGCTCGACGATTGCGAC
>JBDLRR010000340.1:0-2984 GCA_039799985.1 Pseudomonadota bacterium
TTCGCTTTTCATAAGCTGGGCGGATCACCTGAACGCGACCAGGTGTTCATGATTGGAGACAGCCAAGGAGACTCCAAGGCGGGCTCACTTTTTGGTGCCACGACCGTCTGGTGTGCCTGGGGTTATCAGCAGCTTCCCCCTTCCCAGCCATCCCCTCAAATCATTGCCTCAAACCCACAAGATCTTTCCTCTATTTTTAGAATGGCAAAGGCCTGAGTTTTGCCTTGCGGAAACAAATGAAATGGGGCATCCATCCGGCCTCCAACTGATGAACACAAGGAGAGTGTGGCCTGTGTCGCGACTCACAAACAACCAAAGAGAAGACGCCTGGATCTACGATCTTCGTCTTCTGAACGGCAAAATTCGCGGCTTGCGGGGCGTTCCTTCTGTCCGGACCCGAACGGTCTCCTCCGAAGACTGTCGTGGCTGGTGCTACCGCTCACCATCGGGCCTGCGGGTTGCTCAGGAGCTCCGGGCGAGCCTGAGAGAATTTTATAAAGTCCTCGACACCGACCCGGCAGCTCCGATTCTCATCAAGGCGAGCGCAAAACTGTGGCTTCGGCTGATGACCATTCGACCATTTATGGATGGTAACCGCCGCACGGCCCGCGCGTTTCTCGCCCGCTGTTTTACCCAGCAAGGTTTGTCGGTCAGAAGCTTCCAGGCGTTGAAAAAGTTTCCGACCACCGGATGCCTCAACGAAGATATCGCTGCTTGCCAACTTGCACTCGGAAATTGTCTGACTGCCGGTCAATCTGTTTCCCACTGAACGATCTTCCGCCGACCACAATTTCCTAAAGAGAATAGTTCACTCTGGTTTGCATCAGTCTCCTCATGCATTTTTCATGTTCAGCCAGCAAATGCTGGCGCGTGTGAACCATTCACGAAGGAGTCTGAAATGAAAATTTCTGGAATGAATCTGTTGCCTCGATGGTGCAGCTCTTTGTTGTCTTTCGCCGCGTTGAGCATTGTTTCTGTGCAAGCGGTCAGCGCTGATCAGCTCTACTGGCGCAGATATTCGCCCGACCACATCGGTCCCGGACCAGTTTTCATCAGCCCGGTTGGCAATATCTGGAATGGTGGTTGGTGGATGTCAGTAGATGTGGGTCGCTCTCCACTCAGCATTTGCCGTATTTCCGATGGTCCAGGCTGGGCCTATGGAAATTATTACAATGGCGTGTGTGCTTATTATTCACCAACACTCAACCGCGGGCACGACATTTCCATCGGATTTGACCTCTTGGGCGGAACCCGCTTTCCATCATGGAGGCATGTGGCTCGTCTCGATGATACGAACAGTAACTCTGCGCACATCGTCGACCTTTCGCTGGGCGATCCGTCACTGATACAACAGCAAGCCATTCAAGATGGTGAGTTGGAATCACTTTGCAGGATACAAGAATCAGATGGCGCTTTCATTGGGACTCAACGCGAGGGTGGTTGCTTCGCCTCCTGGAACGGCCAAATACTGATATCTGCCGACTATGAAGTCGTTGAACCTGAAAACCGCTGAAAAGAATCAAATATTTTTGAAAAATTTCGAGAAAACACCGACAGGGTGGAGGTCATATTGACACCCATCCCTGTCGATGGCTCGACGGCTGATGATAATCTTGAGTCACTGTCGGGTCGCAGGCAAGACACTGCTGACAAACGACTCGCCTGTCATTCGGGAGAAGTGTCGCATGGCCGCACCCAAATTGTCTGAACGCCGAGTTTCGCAACGCTACATGCTCAATCAAGAATCAGCTTGCGGACATGCTGTCTTTGAAAAATCAATTGTGCTGCCCATGATGGATATCAGCTACGGCGGATTTTCTGTTGCCATCGACAAACCCGAAAACGCAAACATCTGTGACACTCTGCCAAGAACTTCTGAAGTCGATCTCATCATGCTTGGAGTTGGCACAACAGGTCGGGCCATTCGGGTTTTCGAAAGCAAGCAGCGTCTTGGTTATGCCTTTTGCCACGACACTGCGAGTGTTTTGATTTTCCTTCGCCGTTTCATCGAATTTATGCGCATGGGTGAACATCTGTCGATTCTGGATAAAAGCCTTTTGAAACCACCATATGATTCTTCTGACTGGCTTTGTTTTCGTGGTGATGGTCCAACAGACGTCGTCATGCACAAGAGCCGGGTGGAAGCCAATGCTGTGGATGAAGCGATCATCACCTATCGTGAAAAAGATTCCTATCGATCTGCAGAGCTGCGTGGAGGTCGACTCTACACCGCCATTTCAACTGAAGGCACTCCAGTCGGAAACAGAGCAAATCAAGATCCACAAGCCAATGAAGACATTCTAAGAAAATCGGCTTGCGTTCTGATGGGCTATTTGCAGGCTTGTGAACCCGGGCATCAGGCCTACATCAATCATCTGCTGGAGCACATGCGCAAGCAGTTGCTCTCATCGCCACAATCCAAAAGCAGATTGACCTGATTCAAAGTAAAAATCAGAGATGTGGTGCGGACGGTGAGACTCGAACTCACATGCCTCTCGGCGCTGGCTTCTAAGACCAGTGCGTCTACCAATTTCGCCACGTCCGCATTGATGGGCAGAGCCCCATCTCCCAAACCTATATGCGAACCACATCCGGCATGCAATTCAGGGCTGGCTGGCGTCGACACTCAGACGCAAATAATAACGTCTGTCGAGACGCTCATTGTATCCGATGGGCCCATCGATTCGGGCGGGGCTGCTCGCAAATTCCAAAATGAAAAACGGCAGGTCAAAACTCAACCCATAGGCCCAACCATCTTTATTCTTGCCGAATCTGCCAACCGCCAAGGCATTGCTGACGACATCGCCTTCAACTTGTCCGGCCAAATGAAACTCACAACCACCGCCCCATTTCCCCGATAGTTCAAGCCGCTTGTCATTGAGGTGATGGCCCGCCAAGCCGCATTGAGCACTCAAACCAGGCGATTGCATCAGCCAAGCGGAAAAACCGCCAGATATATTGGATTTTTGTATCATCGTCTGGTG
>JBDLRR010000341.1:0-15779 GCA_039799985.1 Pseudomonadota bacterium
TCTCGGCCATGGGAAAACCATTCTCGGTGGAATTGGAACGCTGCTGTGCGGTCAGCAACTCATCCGCGGCAGCGGGAAGCAGTTGCACACATTCGAAGTCTTCAATTGAATTCAAATTTACCAAGTAAATTCAGCCCATTAGCCTAAACCATAACTTCATAATCATGAGAACTTTTGTAGTTGAGATTGACGGCAGCTTCGAATAGAAGCCTGCCATCAAGATTTATGGAACCCATCTCGAGCCCAAGCCCGCAGACCTCAGGTTCCGTTCGCCGAGGTTGTTCGACAATGATTCCGACCCGACTCATTCCCCTCAAAGGCAAAATACTTCTCGCCACGATTGCAATGATCATTTTGCAGGCGCTCTCTGCGCAAGCAAGCACGTCGATTGTTGGAGCCACAGATTTCATGAAAATCCGCTGCAACACCAGCGGCCAGAATGCCATCACCAGCTGGCATGGGAATGTGACGACCACCGGAGTTGCAGCCGACAAAAGCCAAACCTTGTTCAAGATCGTTGGCTACAACATTGCCCGCTGCTTCAAAGACGCCAACGGCAATTGGACTGTCGGATCACGCGAATTGACTTTTTACCTTGATCCATCCACGGGCGAAGTGCTCAACACATGGCAAAACCCCTGGACCAAAGAAACCGTCCCGGTTGTTCATATTGCCAATGCACTCGTGCAACAAAAAATCCCCTCCGTGGCAGCTTTGCCGGTTGAATCCGTCGGCAACACAGCCATCTTGCGCATCGACGTTCCACTTAGCTACCCGAACCCTCTTGCAGGTGATGCACGATTTGCGGAATATTCGCCGGAGCCCTTCTACAAGGCCCATGAATCATTTTCATACGTCATTTCAGGCAAGGATCTTGCCCAGATTGCTGATGTGGATGCCCTCAATGATGTGCAGGTGGTTTGGACGCGCGTCAGTCCTTGGCTACCCTGGATGAAAATGAAGGGTGCTGCCGGACACCTGGTGTTCAACGCGATTGTGCAAAAGCACGATAAAGATTTGGACCTGCCCGACGTTGTCAGGAAGAGAATCACAAATTCAGACCTCGCACTTTATCTGGATGCGCCGCGGTGTATTGTTTCGGGGCGTCCAAACGTTTCGAGCTGGACCTATTTCAAAGAAAATTTCGAAGCCTATTTGAAAGGCGAGATGTTTCCTGTTTCAGAGCCGGCCTCTCGGGCAGATGCTGATTGCATGCAACAATAAGTTTATTCCTGCTCAAAGAAACTCTTCAAAACTGAAAACGCCTTGACTCCCGCGCGCAAGCGGTAATCGTAGCGTACGACGTTCTTGGGCTCCTGGGATCTTTGCGGATCATCAGCGTCTCCGGCATTGACCAATGCAACGTTGGGCGCCACAAAGCCACCGTTCAATTCAAAAAAGTTGCACGTCCGCCAAAGCAAGTAATCACTTGAATAAAGGAATGCGTCGACCCGATTCACAAGCGCTGCCTGGTATTGTTCCGAGAATCCACCACTGACGGCGCAGTTCTTTTGTTCAGCATAGGCAACATATTGGTCGATTGGGATTGGTGGTTGCTTGCTGGTGTTTGAATTGGCTGCAATCTTGGCGTGTCGCCAGCGCGTGTCATTCAGGAATGCGGGGTCAGGATATCCCACAGTGATCTGTCCGAGCGAAAAGAGATAAAGTCCATCATTCTTCGCAGCCACAGCTGCTTTTCCTTTTTCTTTGGCGGCCGCAGGATCGCTCGGGAACGGAAAGGGAGTGATGACACCCTTCAAGTCGCGCACAATAAATATGTTCCGCGCATAAATCGTACCCACGCCACGATACGAGCCACCAATCACAAGATCGCCGTCTATGAACACTTCACCATTGATTTCGATCGGTTCACCTTGAGCGACCACAGTCAGATTTCCGGAGTGAGTGTCGGTGACCGTCAGCGTTGATGACTTCAATGTGCCCTTTGTTTTTCCTTGCAAAAGATCCTTTGTCACAGTTGGAAAAACAATACTGCCCGAGTTGTCTTTCGTGGTCGGAAAAATTTTGAGTTCAGTGTTGGCATAGTTGGGCCGCGTCGATGCGGCTTGTGGAGAAGATGACAGCTTGGTTGGAACCTGGTTGGTGCTGTAGAGCGTTCCCAGAATACGCAGACCCTCGCCTGCTCGCTGGTGCATTTCATTGTCGGGCGGGAATTGAATTCCGCCAACATCTCCCTCAATCTTCATATGACAAAACAAACACTGAACACTCTGTGTCAGGATGGCAACATTGAAAAGTTTCTGGGAAACCGATTCAGGCGATGCAGCAATCGATCCCTTCGTCGCGTCTGCCGAAGTCGCTTCTGTTCCAGCCCTTTTCTTCGTGGAGTCACGTTTTTTAGGAGCGACGCTGTTGAAGTCACCCCCACCCGAGCAGGAAGCCAACACGGCCGAAAAGAGCAAAAGAAATCTCACGGCATTCCCCCAAGAAATGAAGAACATCGACCGTACCCTGGGCTTATCGACATTTCTGGGGAATCAGTGGAGTGGTCTGGAGGAAGTAGCACAAATTCAGGATGTTATCGCGAAAGTCGAGCCGCAAATTGGGACTGATCAGAATTCCCGGAAAGTGCCTTGAATCCACGGGTGAGTGAAGTTGCCAGGGCTAGAAAAAGTGCTCCGCAGACCACTCCAAACCCGAGCTGATAGCTCCCGGTTTTGTCGTACAAAACGCCAACGAGCCATGGTCCCAATCCTCCTCCTACGGCTTCGAGGAGTGCGATGGCTCCAAGGATCCGCCCCGTGCCAACCCTGCCAAAAGTCGACACGACCGACATCTGAATCAGGGTATAGAGCGCACCCCAGCCGAGGCCGAAAAGCAGAATCCAGGCCTGAACACCCGCCGAAATCGACTGGCTCAAACCGAAGGCGCCGGCACTCATCAGAATAAGAGAAACTGTCATCAACAACCGGACACCAAACTTGTCGGCGAAAGCACCGGAAAACAATTTTCCAACCAGACCCATCATGAACAGCATGCCAATAGCCGTTCCAGCGAATTGTGGTGAGTATCCCGCACCCGTCAGACGAAGAAACACATGACTTGTCACGCCCAATATGGAAAAGAAAGTCAGCATTGCAATGATACCAATCGACCAGAAAGCCCACGAACGGAAAACGCTGGCTGATGGGTGATTGTCGACTGCGTCATTCCCTCGCCCCGCAAGATTCTGATTCAGCCCCGAATTCTCTGGGGTGGTGCCGTTCAAATTGGAGGTGCAGTATGGAACCTTCAAGAACAGAGCAATCATGACCATCAACATGACCGGAATTGCACTCAAGTAAGCAAATGCAGTTCGCCAATCAAAGGCCTTGAGCATAGCCAGATTGAATTGAGGAAAAATCGAATTGCCAAGACTTGAGCCGACCAGCGCGATCCCCAAAGCAAGCCCTCTTTTTGAGGCTGGCACGTTCGAGGAAACCAGAAAAACAACGCTCACAATGCCGGCCGATGCCAACGACAAACCAAACAGGGCATGCGCCAGATAAACGCCGCCAATTGTGGAAATACGCGAATAGACCAAAAACCCGGCAGCCAGAAAAACACAGCCGGCCAAAAGGCAATTACGAATGTGCCCTTTGTCAGCGAGCCAGCCAAACAATGGAGCAATGAATCCTGCACCCGCAAAGGTGATGAGATCACGCAATTTCAATTCTCCCCGCTGCCAACCGAATTCGGACAACAGGGCGTTGTCGAACATCGTGATGCCAGTGAGGGTCATTCCGTTTGTCACGAGCAGCACCAAAAATCCGCAAGCAACAATCATCCAGCTTTGGGGAGAAATTTTTCGTTCCATGAAATTTTCCTTGCTGCTTTCAGCGTTGGGTGATGTCTGGATTGTGCAAAGCCCAGTGGCAATCAAGGCGGTCCTTGGTGCGGAACAGGCACAGCGCGCCACTTTCCGACCAGAAAGGTCCATGCGCAATGTGAGCTGGACGCCAGTAATAACCATCGTCACGCATCGCAGCATAACGACGATTGAACGGATCATCCTGCATGCTCCAGTGTCCTTGTACGTCGCCACGAATCAAATAAGCTTCTTCCGCAGTTGGGTGTCCGGCAAAAAAGTTACCTTCAATCCACATCGGAACAAGGCCCAGAATCCAGGTCGCACGACCCGTGCGTGGACACTTGAACAGGCTCTTGCGAGCAGAACCTGGGGGCAGAAACGTCGTCTGTTCCCAGTTCATGGAATTGATTTCTTTGCACGGAATGTAATCCACCATGCGATCATTCATTTGCGTGTTCAGATGGTATGCAGAATTCTCGGGAATCTGCTCGAGGTCTGCATAGGGAGCCGTCAGGTAATTCGGCTTGCGATCGGGCATGAACAACATCACCGTGTCTTCGCTGGCTTCCCAAGGTCCGGTTGCGAGTCCTGCCGGAAGATAAGTGTAGGACAACTGGCGCAGCTTGAATCCGCCTTGCTTGACTTCACCCTTGAGCACAAAGATTTCCACATCGGTATCGAAATGACCGATGGGAGCCTTCCAGCCCTTCTTGATACTCACGCGTTGGGTCGATTCGCCGGTTGCAGCATCCTGCGAAAGAATTTGTGTTTCGCCGCGATCGCCACCAATGAAATTGGCGATATTGAAAGCAGTCTTTGTGAATTCAACCACAGAATACAACGACTGCTCGCTTTCCACATGAAGGCGGCCAATCGAAGTGCGAGGATTTGCACGCAGCGGTGCAGGAGCTGGCAGTGGATTCTGGTTCATTGGGGATGTTCCTCGATTTGTGCTGTTCATTTTCATTGGTCTCCGGAATAGAATTGCTGCAAAGGGTTGATTCGTTGTGTTGTCTTCAAATGGTTTTCAATTGCTGATGAGCAAGAAAGCAGAAAGCCCAAGGTGTCCACACCCTGGCGCAGGCAATGAACGTCAAAGAGCTCCATTGCAAATTCAAAAGTGCGTTTGATTTTGCCATCGCATGAAATCAAGGTGCAGGAGCGCAAGGCAAGATCAACTGAAATGTCAAATTCAAGATTCTGGTGCGCACTCATGATTGTGAATACTTCGCCCGGAAGCTGAACAGGCGCAATGCCATTGGCAATCGCATTTTGTTTGAAAATCGGGGCGAATGATTTTGCCAGGACAACCCGAAAACCGTGGTCGCGCATGACCCAGACGGCATGCTCGCGCGACGAACCACAGCCAAAGTTTTCGCCGGCCACCATGATGCTTTGCTCTTTTCTGAACGGGTGACCTTTGCGCTCACAGCCTTGTTCGTCGAATCGCCAGTCGGCAAAAAAAGCTTCGCCCATGTCGCTTCTGTTGGTGAGCGACAAAAAACGCCCCGGATAAATCTGGTCAGTGTCGATGTTGTCGCGTGCAATCAGCACAGCGCGTCCGTTCCATTGCGTCCATCCGTTGACATTCATCACAGCACCTCACGCGGATCAGTCAACACACCCCTGAGGGCAGTTGCTGCAGCTGTGAGGGGACTCACCAAAATTGTCTTGCTGCCAGGCCCTTGCCGATGAGCAAAATTTCGATTGCTCGTGCTCACACACACTTCACCCGAGGGAATGTTGTCGCCGTTCATGGCCACACACAACGAACAACCAGGCTGGCGCCAATCGGCTCCGGCGTTGCGGAAAATTTGATCGAGGCCTTCCGCCTCGGCAGCGCGCATGACCGCTCGACTTCCGGGAACGACCCACATCTTCACCGTGGGAGCAATTCTTTTGTTTTCAAGAACACGCGCTGCCTGGCGCAAATCGCTCAATCGGCCATTGGTGCAGCTTCCCAAAAAAACATGCTGAACCGATAGTCCTTGCAGTTTGTCGCCCGGGTTCAATCCGAAATAAGCCAGCCCGGATTGCCAAAGAGCGGCATCACAACACTCGGGTGCACGCTGAGGAATGGTGTCTTCCAGTGGAATTGAGAGTGCAGGGAGAGTTCCGTATGTGGCACGCGGTGCCAATGACTCCACATCAATAGTCCAGATCTGTGCATAGACGGCAGCCGGATCGGAACGCAGCGTGCGCCAGTGATCAATCAAATTTTCAAAGGCTGCGGTGTCGAAATTTCGAACACGTGCTGAAAGATCTGCAATGGTCACGTCGTCTGGGGCAATCAAAGCCGTGCGGGCTCCTGCTTCAACGCTTTGGTTGCACAGCGTCATGCGCTCTTCCATCGACAGAAGTTTCAGCGCCTCGCCGGTAAACTCAATCACTCCGCCTTGTGCGCCACCCACTCCGATTTCAGCCAGAACGGCAAGAGAAATGTCTTTGGCAGTCACTGCAAATGGCAGGCGTGAACCCTTAAGTTCAACACGCAGTGCGCCCGGCTTTTTCATCAGCAACGTCTGGGTTGCCAGCACACCGGCAACTTCGCTGCTGCCGATACCAAAGGCGAGTGCTCCGTAGGCGCCCTGCGTGCTTGTGTGGCTGTCGCCACAAACAATGACCTGCCCTGGCCAGGTGAGCCCAAGCTCAGGGGTCACAACGTGAACAATGCCCTGCCTGTCGTCATCCAGCGCGAAACAATGAATTCCATGCTCGCGACAATTGCGCTCAAGCGTTTCAACAGAAATGCGATTTGCTGGATTCGAAAAGGGCCAACGCGCGTCGGCATCTGGTGCCAGGGTCGGCACCGCGTGATCGGCAAGAGCGAGCGTGCGATCGGGATATTTGACCTTCAATCCACGCTGCTTGAGCAACGAAAATGCGTGACTCGAGGTCACCTCGTGGAGCACATGCAAATCGACTAACAACACGGCAGGATGATCGGCAGACTCGTGCACCACAGTGGCGGAATCCCAAATCTTGTCGAGCAATGTGCGGTGTGTCGCAAGCGTCACTTGGACTGACTCCTCCACCAGGCACGGCTTCTGCCACCCAATGGACGGCCAATGTGTTGTTCCAATTTTTCAACCATGGTCCACAGCGCAGTCAGGGAAACATCCCTGAGCTGATTGGAATTCAATTTCTGTGCCATCAGCACAAGGTCTTCTGTCGCGAGGTTACCTGCGGCACCTGGTGCAAAAGGACATCCACCCAAGCCACCCAGGGCAGAATCAAAGATGCGCACGCCAGCCGACATCGCAGCTGTGACATTCGCCAAAGCCAATCCCTGCGTGTCGTGAAAATGGGCTGCCAGGCGGTGGATCGAATATTTTTCAGCGAGACGAGCAAAAGTCGCATACACCTGAAGCGGATGCGCGTGCCCGATGGTATCGGCCAAGGCCAATTCATCGACGCCCGGTTTGTCGAGCAACGCCGAGGCGAATTCAAAAATCTTTTCTTGCGGCATCTGGCCTTCGAAGGGGCAAACCCACGAGGTCGCCAAATCGACCCGCACGAACAAATTGTGAGCTTTGGCTTCATCGACCAAAGCGAGTGCGCGCAACAACCCTTCCTGCGCACCCACGCCAGCATTTTTTTGCGAAAGCGTGTCAGAGGGAATTGCAACAATACAAACGCCATCCACACCGGCCGCAATGGCTCGTTCAAGGCCTTTGGCGTTGAAGATCAAACCCGTCAGAGTCGTCTGCTTGCGCAGAGGATGATCTGCCAGTCCTGCAAACAATGCGTCTGTGTCCGCGAGTTGCGGAATGGCACGCACAAAGCTGCCAACCTCGATGTGGCGAAGGCCTGCCTCCATCATGCCGACCACGAGATCACGCTTGGCATCAAGCGAAAGAATATTTTTTTCACTCTGCAGGCCATCGCGAGGACCCACTTCCCAAAGTTTCAGCGGCACTTCGGTCTGCAGCAAGCCGTTACCAATGGTTGTCATTGAATCACTCCCGACGAGCGCAACTCGTGCACGGCGTCTTCTGAATATTTGAGAATGTCCTTGAGAACAGTTTGCGTGTGCTCGCCCACCTGGGGTGGATGAGAGAACGTATCCACACCTGAGGCAGACAACTTGATGGGATTACCCGACTGACGCATGGTTCGACCGTTGATGTGCGGCACGTCAACAATCATGTTGCGCGCTTGCAGATGAGGGTCATGCAAAACAGCATTGACGTCGTTCACTGGTGCACAGGGCACGCCGGCAGGCCTGAGAATTTCAAGCCATTCTTCACATCCTCGGGTGCGCAATGTTTCGCACAACAATCGGCTGATGTGTTCACGGTTGCGCCAGCGACCGGGTTGACCCGCATTTTCTTCGGTGTCGAGCGCAGGAATGTTGATCGCCTTGATGAACGTCTTCCACAGGTCATCTGTGATGATGGCGATGATGATGTGCTTGTCGCGGGTTGGAAACGAATCATACGGAACATGCACAAAATGCGCATTGCCATTGGCCTTGGGAGGTTCACCCGAAAGCGACGTCATGGTGGCCATGTAATTAAGCAAGCTCACCTGGGCATCCTGCATTGAGATATCTACATGCTGGCCAACGCCGGTGCGCACGCGCGCCTGCAAAGCTGTGAGGATGCCAATGGTGGCCATCAGTCCACCGCCAAGGTCGCCAACCGGAATGCCCGACCGGAGAGGATTCACTCCGTCACCTGTGAGGGTCATCCCGCCGCCAGTGGCCTGGGCGACCATATCGAAGCTCGTACAGTCACGATTGGGTCCCGTCTCGCCGAACCCCGTCACGCTGCAGGTGATGATTTTGGGATTGATTTGCTTGAGCTGGTTGTAATCCAGGCCCAATTTTTCGCCGACACCCGCACGGAAGTTATAAACAACCACATCAGAGCAACGAACCAGATCATGAAAAATCTTCTTCGCACCTGGCGTTTTCATGTCGAGTGCAATGCTCTTCTTGTTGCGGCCCAGCGTTAAAAAATAGGCGCCCATGCCATCGATGCTGTGGTTGGGATCTTTCTCCAACAAGCGACGAGTGCCTTCTCCAACTCCGGGTGGTTCAATCTTGATAACTTCGGCACCCAAATCAGCGAGCATCATGGTGGCATAAGGGCCGCTCAGCATATGGGTGAAATCCAGCACCCGGATACCATTCAACGCATTGCTCACAGCGACTCCTTCACATGAGCAGACATGATCAATTCCACAGCGGTCGCGGCTGAAACAACTTCGGCATATTTGCTTTGCATGTCCGACAGATTGACCCGATGTGCTTCCGCAGAACGGTCGCCCACACACTCTTCAACAACAAACGGGCGAAACCCATGTTGAAGCACATCGACCACCGTGGCGCGAACGCAGCCGCTCGTGGTGCAGCCTGCTATCAGCACAGTGTCGCAGTTCAACGACGTGAGCAGACTTGCCAACGGGGTGGCAAAAAATGCGCTCGGGAATTTCTTGATGATCTCATGTTCGGCAGAGCGTTGCTCCAGATGACTCATGGTTTGGGCATGAAACGCACCACGCCGCAAATTCTTCAGTGCCGGAACTTTTTCGACAAAAACACCGCCATCGGCGGCTTCAGGATGCGCATATTCAACGCGAGTCCAGACAATCGGCAGACCCACACTGCGTGCACAATTCAAAAGCGGCAACAATGCCCGCGAAGCTTCAACAACCTCACGCGAATAGAACGGAGATGCGGGGTCGGCATAGGCCTCGATGAAATCGACAATCACCAATGCCGCCTTTTTTCCGCATCGGATGTGGTTGTCAAAGACTCCCTGATATCCATTGTGAATATTGGCCATCGCGCGCACCGCCCGTGGTTAGAATTTGCGCATGAGAATGCCGCAGCCATCCACCTGATCGCGGATTCCCTGGTTACGCAACGCGTACCACCAGGTTGCAGCATTGATGGCAATCACAGGTTTACCCAACCAACGCTCGGCTTCGTCCGCCAGGCGCAACATGCTGAGGTTGGTTCCAACCTGAATGATGGCTTCGCAATCGGAAACGTTCAGTTCCTGCAATGATGAACGGAGCTGTTCTTCACCCACCTGAGCAATCGACACAGCCGTTGGGCAACGCAGGCCCTTGAGGGCAACGACTTCAACGCCGATGTCACCAAAGAATTTGCGCACATTCACATCACCAATCGGCTGATAGGGTGTCAGCACCGCAATCTTTTTGACCTTCAAAACGTCCAATGCCGCCATGCACGAGCGTGCACCCGAGGCAACTTTCAAGCCCGAATAGTTTTCGAGCCGCTCAACGAATTTTCGGTTGCCTTCCAAACCATCCCAGAATGTCTCGAGGCTCATGCCCATGACAAGGGAATTGACTTCTGCGGTCTTCACAAGATCAATTGCGCGCAGAATTTCTTCGCGGATCTGCACAAGAAGATCTTGCATCCGCTCGTCGGAGCTGATGTCCTGGTTTTTAATGTAGATGCGTGACATGTGCGAAGTGACACCCGGCACTGCCATGCGGTGAAAATCGGGCTCAACAATGGTGTTTGTACTCGGAGCAAGCACACCGAACTTATGGCGGTAGCCAAGGGCATCCAATGGATGAATCAACTTCATTTGCCCACCACCTTGTTCTCTTCAATCAATGTGCGCTTGACGAGCTTGTCGTCCACAAACCAATGCCAGGTGCGCGAACGGCGCAGGCCATCGGAACTGAGTTGAATCATTTCGACCAACTTCGAATTGGCAATGTCTTTGCGCTTCCAGGTCAGCATGACCGTGTCTTCGTCTGCTTCCCAGGCAGCGCCGCTGATGCGCTCGCTCTCAAACCAAATCTTCTTGTTGGCATAGGCTGCCGGAAAGAAGTGTTCTTCTGTCTTGCCATCATCCCACATGTAGCGATTGGTCTGCTTGTAAGGGAACTTGGGATCATCCGAGAATTCGCAGGTCAGGTGCGATGCATGGCGATCGATGATTTTACCTTCAGCATCAACGGTCGTGTAAACTCCTGTCCATTGACCAGCATGACGAGCAAGCAGCGGCATTTCCTTTTGAATCGACATCAACATCGTCTCCCGTCAGTTCTTCGCAGCCGCAGGCACCGGATACCACCAAGGATCCGGCTGTTCAGCGGCAGATTTTTTCAACAAAGCTTTTTTGCGCATAAAACGCGTCAGTCCGTCGCCACCCATGCGCGACAAACCCGCACCCGAAGCCTTGCGCGGCGACTTGGCGCACTGATGCAAAAACGCGGTCAGTCCGCAGTCGTTGATCGACACGGCACTGGCGTCCAATGCTGACACAACCCTTTTGAGAGTTTCCGCATGGGCAGAAAAAACGGCTGCACTCAGCCCGTAGGGGCTGTTGTTGGCGAGCGCGATGGCCTCGGCTTCCGAGGAAAAAGGCATCACCGGAATGAAGGGTGCAAAACTCTCTTCGCTCATCATCTTCATGGAATGATTCACGCTGGTCACAAGGGTTGGAGCCATAAAAAAGGTTCCTTGTGGCGACGACTCCCACGTTCCCCCGGTCTGAAAAACGGCACCTTTGTCGCGCGCGTCTTTCAACTGATCTTCAATCACTTTGACCTGCTGCTGAGAAATGATCGGCGCCATCCATTCCATCACTGGATATTGGCTGGCCATGTCGGCAATCATCGCGCGCATCTTGTGGATAAATTGTGGATACAGTTCTGACTGCACGTAAACACGCTCAATAGACAAACACGATTGCCCAGCGTTCACAGTGCTTCCCCACAAGATCGAACGAACTGCAGAATCGAGATCGGCATCAGCAAAAACCAAAGCAGGATCTTTGCCTCCCAGCTCGAGGTGTGCAGGAATCAATCGTTCAGCCGCGCGGGCAGCCACCTTGCGACCCACATCGACGCTTCCGGTGAAACAGACACAATCCACGGCGTCAACAACGGCACGACCCGTATCGGCTCCGCCCTCGACAATGCGACACACGCTGCCCAAAACAGGAATCGACGCGAGCAGGTCTTTCATCACAAATGCCCAACGTGGCGTCACCTCACTTGGCTTGATGACAACGGCGCAACCCGCGAGCAGCGCCGGAATGGCGTCAACAAAACTTAAGAGGAGCGGAAAATTCCACGGGCTGATGACCCCAACGAGTGGAGTCGCATCGCGGACAATTTGTTGGGTGAAACCAGGAATTGCTGTGGGAAAAACAGAGTCGGGTTGCCACAGTCCTGCGTTTTCAAACGCATAAGAAATCCAGCGCTGAAGAGTGCTGGTCAGGCCTGTGAGCTCGGTGAGGCTTTCGCTCTTGCGACCCGTGTCGCTCATCAAGGCGCCAAAAAGTTTTTCCCGCCAGTGGGGATCATTCAATCGGTCAAGAAGTGTTTGCAGGCCTTGCGAACGCGCAACCACGCCGGCCTGTTCCCATTCCAATTGGGAACGCCGTAATGCTGCGCAGACTTCTGCAACGTTTTCAGGAGTGCAACCTTCGAAGTTGCCTTCCTGAAGGCCTGTGCGCGGATTGCGAATCGTAAACATCATGGCAACACGCCTTTCTTTTCCAGGCGCGAAATTGTCTCGCGCTGCAAAGCCAAAAGCTGTGCACGTCCGGGTTGGGATTCGACTTGTCGATTCAACTGAGGTTCCGAATCCGGATGTGATTCTCCAGCAGGCTTCAATCCAAGGTCATTCACTCCAGCAAGAGCATTGGGTGGAACACCCTCAGCCCGCTGATAAAACTCCGAGTATTGTCCATAGCGTTGTCGCGCAACGAGGTTCTGCATACCGGTTTGCCGACGTGCTTCACGAAGATTGGCAATGTGAATTTCTGCAAATGCGTTCAGGCTTTCGCCTGTTCCAGCCATGGCGAGAATGCGACCACGATAGTCAACAACCCGTGATCCGCCATCTGCAGATTCGGCACACACAGGTGTGCCATCGATGCCGGCTGTGTTTGCCGAAATCACATATGCAAGATTTTCAACTGCACGCGCCTGTTTGCAAACGTCTTTGCCGCTGGAAATGGGTGAATGGGTTTCTGAAGTTGGATGGAGAAGAATTTCCGCGCCCTTCATCAGCGCCATCCGTGCAACTTCCGGAAAGAGAATTTCGTCGCTGGCAACAAAAGCCATGCGTCCCAACGGAGTCTCGGCCACAGGAAACAGGGCGTCTTCTCCATAAACTTCCAGATATTTGTTCCACACATCAAACGGCGTCGGGCTGAAAACAGAATTCGTGCGCCGGTAATGCAACACCACCCGACCTTCGGGCGAAATCAAAAAGCAGCCCTGAAAAAACAGTTCCGGAAAATGATTTTCTTTTTCGTAAGCATTCACCGCGAGGTAGACTTTGTTGTCTTGAGCAATACGGCACAGCGATTCCATCTCGGGGCTGTCGACTGAAATGCAGGCCTTTTCACGCCACTGCGAGAAGGATTCTCCAAGCGGAAATCCAGTGAGCACGTATTCAGGCAACACCACCAGCTTGCACGCTGGACCAATGAACGCCTTGTTTGCCGGAATCATTTTTGCAAGGCGATCAATGTTGGCGCGCAGCAGCTCGCGAGCCTCGGGCACGCCGACGCAGGCATTCACGGCTCTGCATCGTATTTGCAATGCAAGTGCCTGATATGAGGCGACTGAATTCATTATAAAGCCTGCACTTGATCCGTATCAGTTAAATGTGATTTGCACAGCCTCGCTATAGCAGAAAAAAGACACCGTTCAACCCCCGGAAATCCGCGGCTGAACGCTTCTGGCTATTGATTTTATTCCGATAAAATCAGGTCAACTCGATGATCGTGTAATCTTTCTTGCCCTTGCGTACGAGAAGACCGCCGCAGGAATGCTCGAAATCCTTGAACTGCATCCGATAAGCCGCGTCGGCGCATTTCTCGCCGTTCAACAACAGGCCATTGCCCTGCACCAGTCGACGCGCTTCACTCTTGCTCGGACACACACCTGCTTTTGAAAGCAGAGTGATGACATCCATGCCGGCTTCAATCTCACCACGAGCGATTTGAACGCGGGGCGCTGAAGACAGGTCTCCCGCACCTTCAAACAACGCATGCGCTGCCGCGAGCGCCTTGTCGGCTTCTTCGCGACCATGCACGAGCAGCGTGACTTCCCATGCCAACTTCTCTTTGGCCTTGTTGGGATTGCTGCCTGGTGCCGTAAGCTGGCTAATTTCCTCAAGCGGAATGAAGGTGAGCTGACGCAGGGTCTGCTCGACAGTTTCGTCTGGAATATTTCGCAAATACTGGAAAAAGTCGTAGGGCGAAGTCATGCTCGCATCGAGCCAAATCGCATTTCCAGACGTCTTGCCAAGCTTGCGACCCTGAGAGTCAACAATCAGCGGTTGCGTAAAGCAAAACGCCTGTTTGTGTTCAACCCTACGGATCAGATCGACGCCGCCAAGCAGGTTTGACCACTGATCATTTCCACCGGTTTGAAGCAAACAATTTTTCTTGCGGAAGAGTTCCAAAAAGTCGAACGACTGGAGCAATTGATAGCCCATTTCCATAAACGTCAGGCCGTTGTCCAGACGCGACTTGTTCACATCCGCCGACAACAACTTTGCAACCGTGAAGTGAACGCCAACGTCACGGGCAAAATCGAGCCAGGTCATCGGGCCAATCCAATCGAGGTTGTTCACAAACAAAGGTGCATTGGGCACGTCGGTGCGAAAATAACGGCTTACGAGCTTGGCAAAATTCGCAATATATCCAGCGATGTCTTCTTTGGTGTTCATCGGACGCATGTCGGTACGGCCGGTGGGGTCGCCAATCAAACCCGTCGCACCACCAAACAAAATAATGGGCGTCAGGCCATGATCCTGGGCGCGGCGCAGCCCCAGCAACGGCACCAAGTGCCCCAGAGTGAGGCTTTTTGCGGTTGGGTCAAAGCCACAGTAGACCCCGGGATAATCGCGCGGGCTCTTATTTGCAGCCGCCTCCAATGCCTCCGCCAAACCTGCGCCATCGTTGGTTTGGGCAATAAGCCCACGCTCTTCCATATGGGTGAAAAAGTTTGATGCCATGCCCGCAGTCTCCTGGTTGTCGCTCGTGGGGCGTTAGTCATACCGCGTGGATTGTGAATTTTCAAAAGCTCAACCCTTCGCCCCTGGACCACGAACTGGGCACCCGCCTATGCTGCGAATCTGCCCTCTGCCAATGAAACTGTTCTTGCCCATCCGCAAGATCCTTGTTAGCGCCAGTCCACGTCGGCTCATTTGGACCTGACCAGGCCGAAATGCGAGCGAAACCTTCGGAGTTCCTCATGTTGCAAATCTCGACCCTGTTCGCCCTTATCACAATGGCCTTTGCCGTTCCGTCGGCCTCTGCGTCTTCTGAAAATGACGTGAGCGATTGCGAATTTGTTGTGGATGACTTCGCAGTCGTAACTTCAGGTGTTTATGGCACCAGCTCATCTGAGCTTGTTGCCCAACTGCTCGTACGGCCAGACCTCGATCAAAGAGTTGTTGAGGCAGGCGCATATTTCGAATTTTCAGGAAATTACAGAAAGCTGATCTCCGGACCCGACGGTTCGCCAACGCCAGAGGATTGGAAGGTCGACAACGAACAACTCTTCATTGCGGCTCAGCGCACTATCGACGGGCAGCGCCTCAAGATCACCTTCCCTCAGCGCTGGAATCTCAACGGATATGACGTCGGTGAGAGAACATTGAAAAACTTCACGTTCTACGTCACCATCCGCAATGCTGACGGCGAAACTCGCTATTGGTTCAAGGATCAGGGGCGCAATCTTTCCGCCGAAGCAATTTCACCCTCTCGTTATTACTACTCCGACAGCGTTTATTTGGGCGGATACTCCTCTGCCAAATACCTTTGGCGAGACTCAGGCAGCCCTGTTTTTTCAAATCGGGCAGAGTGCTTGTCACAGTAAGCAGTCGATCTGCCGATGATGTTCTCGTCGACCCAGAAAATAACGCGGCGCAAGAAAAACAAACCTTCCTGCGCCGTGAGTTGATTTACAAAGACGGCAACGTGATGGGTGCTCCGAAGGGAGCCTATTT